>DYVS01000178.1:0-17402 GCA_020743075.1 Butyricimonas virosa
CTCGTACCGCTGATAATTTCGTCTTGACAGTGTAATAACGACGACGAACAGAGGGTAAATTTAATTCTGACATTGGTTTACTAAGTTTACTGTAAACTTTTTTCAGGACAATACACTATGGTTAGGCTATCTTTCCCTATGACCATGAACATAGCATGAACACTGCAAGTACATAGTATGAATACTGATGTGTGTATATGATGTGTAGGTGTTATATTTGAATTTCGTAGGTGTCTCAAGGCAGTGATAAAGGAGAGATAGCTCGTTGTAAGGGGAGGGTTTAAGAATAGCGAGACAAGGAGGAAAACTCCCCCTCGGCTTCGCTGTACTCCCTCTATAAACGAGGCAGCGAAGCTGACGGAGGAGTTTTTCATATAAAAACGAGTTTTGATATTTTCTTTTACCGCCCGTTTATTTCACGATTATCGTGAAACAATCGTTTACATCTTTGGAGTATCCTTCGTTTTTAAAATTCAGAGAAATCAGATAACGTCCGATCGGAATATCATGTTCTAAAGGCACTTCGAAGGTCCCATCACCATATACTTTCAAATATTCCCACATCTTCTCGGCATTTCCCGTTGTCGTTTTGATGTCTTTTATGGAAACGTATATCTGAGTAGTCCCGTCCACTCCTTCAATCGGGTTACTTACCCATGGCGTACCCCATTGAGCCCGTTGATAATCTTCTCCGGCACCGACTTCTATAATTTGAGTGGGTAAAATGCCCCAGCTGATCAAGAGTTCCGGGGTATAATATTCCGGGTTTTCTGCTAATAATTCATAGTAAAGCGGATTATCCACTTCTTCTAATTGAGGTGGAGTGGTGTCCAGTTCTTTCTTAACGACCATTGTGTCGGGATTATAACCGGCATCTTCTGTTTGTAAAAAGCCAATCGTTACGTCTTGGCAACTCGATCCCAGGCAGGCTGCGAAAGCGAGTATTCCCAATATGATTAGATTCTTCATGATTTTAAATTTTAAGTTCCGTGTTAGATTTTACCTAGTACATAATTGTAGTTTAACGCGTGTACTACCCCGTTTAACGGTTGAATATCCGGAGAGGCTAATGGAACCATTTCCATGGCATCAAACGAATAAAGGTACATGAAAATTGCTCCGGCGTCCGCAACTCCACCATAATTTGTTTTTTCCCGGTAAGCTCGTAATTTGTTCCCGCTTTCGCAGGTAAAATCTGTTCCCCCTGTTTGTTCTTCCGCTTCAATTTCGTAATCCCGGTTCCGGAAAGCGATTTCATCTTTCAGATGTTTGCCTTTTATAACGTGGCGTAATACCATTTCCCGACACCAGTCTTTGTCAAGTGCTTGAACGAGATGCTCCGGATGATTTTTTTCGTCTTCCGAGAGTGCTCTCCAACGATCCGGATCTCCGGGAAATTGTTCTTTTCCAGATGCTTTGTCCCACACGTAGCGAAGAATGGATAGGGAAGGAGGTGCGAAAAACGTGATTTCTTTGTAATTCGGATCTTTCCCCTCGAAAATGTGGGTGAGTTCAGCCCTTTCAATTAATTCTACGGTCAATTTCCAGTTAGCTGTGTCCTTCTGTAAATATTCCATGATGCTGCAATCGTGATAAGGTGAGCTGATTCCGGAATCAAACCAGTCTTGCTTTGTATCACAGGCGGAAAGTCCTGCGAGAATCAGAAAGTATATCCATATATTTAGTCCTGTTTTCATGATATGTTCATTTTTATTTGTGTTCTTTTTATTGTCTTTTTAGCCAATAGGTATTCTGTCTCATCAATGAATTATCCCAAAACAAAGGATCTTCTAATGCATTGAAAAATACACCGTCAACCACGTCTTGATCAGAAACGTTTCGGAAGTTCCCGTAAAGCTCCGTTTTATAGTACCCGTTCCGTAATACATCAAAATAGCGGGTCCCTTCCATCAATAATTCTTTTTCCCGTTCTTTGAATATGGCATAGCGTAGGTTGCCGTCATACTCAGATTCACTGTAACGTTTGGCTTTTGCCCGGTCTCGGATTTTATTCAAATCGGCGATAGCTCCAATCCGGTCGTTAAGTCTGGCCCGACATTCCGCACGTAATAGATAGATGTCTGCCAGTCTCCACCATATTTTGTTTTGATCAAAGTTGATGAATTCTCCGGCCATGTATCCGTCTGTGGCAACCCGAGCGTAACGCCATTTGTAAGGATAGGCATATCCTCCGGTAATTTCTTCGTCTTCTTGTTCCATTTTTTCAAATTCGTAAAACCAAGCATCCCGACGTAAATCAGTGGTTGGGGTACTTCCATTGGTGTAGTCCTGAAACATCTCCCGGACGGTTGAATTTAGTATGCGATACATTGTTTTTTTGTTATCTCCGATTTTTTTGCCGGGGATAGCCGGGTACGCTTCGTAGTATCTTCCTAGGTTTGTCATGTTGCCCTCTGTCATCACGTCAAATTCATTCCAATATCCTCGAAATACACTTTCAAAAATGCATTCCTTGCCACCATTTACGAATGTTTTGGTGCAAACCTCATCGGGTGTTGATTCTAAATCATAAATATCCTGTCTGTTGATAATTGCCGTACAAGCAGAATCGACCATTCGCCATAATTGTTGTTCGTCATAGTCACGGTCTTGTGGTTGGGCCATATATTTACATCCGGCTTTCCAAGCACATAAATGGGCCAGAACGGCGTTGGCAGCTCCCTTGCATGGGCGGGCCCGATGGGTTACGGAAGCTCCACTGGATTCTTTCAGTTCATTCCATTCCGGCAGAAGACGTACGGCCTCTTTTGCTAAAGTTATGGCATAATCTGTCACCTTGGGCCAGGTCGTTTTACCGATAGATTTTAGTTCCACTTCATCCTGTATCATCACGCAATCTCCCCAGCGACGGACTAAATCTAGGTAAACGAATGCTTTGAAAAAAGCAATTTCACCCCTGTAAAAGTCCCGTCTTTCTTGTGGCATATCGACTTTGTTAATATAGGGTAAAGCAACATTGGCTGCTGCAATTACATTATAATTCCAGCTCCATTGTGCTACATATGCTTCGGGATCTTCTTCTCTTAACAAGTCGTAAGAATTAATCTGACGATAATCTGAAAATTCACCTCGCATCTCTGGTGAATACGGGGCCGAGGTCATGTTTACTCGTAAGCTTTGTTCTGCCCCGAATAAGGCTGCTTCGATGTCTTTTTCCGTGTCGAAGGCATTCTCGAAGGTAACGGAGTTTTCCGGTTTTAATTCCACCCACTCTTCGCAAGCATACGTCATAAATGCCCCGATTACTGTTAAAAATAAATATCGTTTTTTCATCGCCTAAAATTTCAATGTTAAACCTAATGTTAATTTGCGAGCTAAAGGGTAAGAACTTCCCACGTCTTCACCGTTGCGGATGTCCACGATTTCAGGTTCAATACCGGAATAATTGGTGAACGTGTATAGATTTTCCCCGCTGGCAAAGATTCTTAACTCGTCTAGCCCGCATTTTTGCATCCATGCTTTGGGTAAAGTGTAACCAATAGATACTGTTTTTATTTTTAGCCAGTTTACCTTTTCAACTCTTCGATCAACATATCGTCCGCCCCACAAATAAGTGTCCCAGTCATATTGCCATTTAGGGAAGTCCGATTTATCTCCGGGTTTCTCCCAAAAAGATACTTTATTTAAATTCATGACAATAGCCGGATATTCTGCCGCTCCAAAACGGGATAAACACCTCGTTTGAGTGATGTTTAACATGTGTCGTCCTAATTGGAAACTTAATAGGATATTTACATCAAAGTTTTTCCACTGGAACTCATTCACGATCCCCCCGGAGACTTTTGGTAAGGCACTTCCACAATATACTTCATCGTCAAAAGCGGTGATTTTGCGGTTTCCATCCACGTCGATGAATTTATAATCTCCTGGTTTGTAGAATGTGCTATTTCCCATTTCAGAAGCTAAAGGAGCTTTTATACCTATTTGATTATAGAAAACGGGGACTTCATCTTGATAGTCGACGTATCCGTCTGTTTTTAAGGCGTATATCCCGTTTAGTGATTTTCCGATTACTCGGACTAAATCTAAATCTTTTCCGGTGTAGGATTTCTCAAATCGGTTCCAGTTACGGGCGGCGTTCACAGATATTTTCCAATATAAATCGGACTTTCTGAAAATCTCGTATTTGACCATAACTTCTAATCCTTCATTAGAAACGGCTGCTGCGTTGCGCCATTGTTGTTGGTATCCGGTGTTTATTCCGGCACTAGGTAAGCGGACCCGATCTAGTAATTTATCTGTATAGCGATAGTAGTAATCAATCGTGATTCCTAAACGATGATCAAACATATCCAAATCTAACCCGAAATCGTACTGATCCGTTTCTTCCCAAGATAATTTGTCATTATAAAGCCCGTCACCCCATTGTGGTTCGATATAACTATTTCCAAGGTAAGATGTACTTCCCACGTTCATAATTCCCAATGCCAAGTAATTTTGGGAAAAGTGCATTCCGGAACGTCCCCAGCTAGCCCGAATTTTTCCAAAAGATACCCATCCGACATTATCTCTCACGAAAGGTTCTTCCGAAAAACTCCATGCTGCAGCAATGGATGGAAAAGTTCCCCAGCGGTTGTTTTTCCCGAAGGTGGAACTTCCGTCTCTCCTGATACTGGCTGAAAAAAGGTATTTTTCCCGGAAGCCGTATTCCAAACGAGCAAAGTAGGATACCAGTGTCTTTTCCTGCATGTCGGATTGGTAATCTTTAAGAGCTCGGATTTCCGTGTAATCTCCCCAACCAACGGTCTCCAGATCAGGCATACCGTAAGGTGCATAGTAAATTTTGTCACTTGGGGATTTTCGGGCTGATCCTCCGTTGTATTCTTCTTGATCATATTGATAGGAAAAACCTGCCATAAATTCAATGTTGTGATCTTCATGAATTGTTTTTTTATAACTTAACAGGTTTTCATTCAGAACCATTAGGTTGATGCCTGTTTCCCCGATAGAGATGGAGTTATTATCGCTAGCGATATACGAAGGGGAAAAATAATTTCTGCGACTTATAGCATAGTCTGCGGCTAGAGAGCTGGAAATGTTCAACCCGTCGATAATATCATATCCTAAACGGAAATTACTGCGTAAACGGATGGCCCGGTTAGTTTCTCTAGTGCCTTTGTATGCTTTCAGAACTTCCTGCCATACAACAGATTCTTCTCCGGGTAGCAAAGATGATAGTTTATAAGGTTCTCCGGGAATGGTTTCAATAGGGACCAAAGCCCCACTAAAACGCAAGTGGTCATCGGCACTGGATGTGGCTCTTTTCTTTTGTGCCAGTGAGGCATTGAAACGAATGTCAACGTTTAGTCGGGGGACAGGAATAACGCTCATGTTAGAATTTAAATCGATTCGTTTGAACCCGGTACCTTTAAAAACACCTGTTTCATTGTAGTATCCCAGCCCGATACCGTAAGTGATTCGTTCGCTACCGCCGTATGTCTGTATGTTGGCATTCGTGACCTTGCCCGTTTCAAAATAGATGGGAAAATAATTCGTGGAGTGATTATAGAATGCGTTCAGACTATCTTGATATATACTCCCGTTTCCTTCCGGCATACTGTTTTTATCCGGGAACCAAAAACCATTATACATTCCTTGAGTGTTTTCGTATTGTTCTGCCAGACTTTGAGGATATTTGTAACTGTTGGTTTTCTTGTCCAGGTAGGCTCTAAACTGATTTTCCGAACTTTTCAAGCGTAACGACCTTTCTGCTCTTCCTGTTGTTAGGGCTGGATATTCTGGGAGAATACTCCATGTTTCTGAAAAATTCACGGAAAAGGTGGCATCTTGGTTTTGTCTTCCTTTTTTAGTAGTAACGATGATAACCCCGTTAGCTGCTCTTGAACCGTATATGGCAGCTGAAGAGGCATCTTTCAATATTTGTATGGACTCGATCATATCCGGGTTCAAGTCGGAAAGTAAATTGGTTCCCGTGATTGGGGAAGTAAACGTGTTTAAAGGCACTCCATCGATTACCCATAGCGGATTTGAGAATCTCCGTCCGGCTTCTACATCCAATGAGTTATATCCTCTTACTGTAATGGCCACGTCACCACCACCGGGAGCCCCGGAAAGATTAGTAATGTCGAGTCCGGCTACACGACCTTGTAAAAGATTGGCTATATTGGCAGAAGGAATACCCTTGAATTCTTCAGCCTTTACCACAGAAACAGCTCCGGTGGCTTTCCGACGAGTTGTTGTTCCATAAGCGACAACCACTGTTTCATCCAGCGTTTGTACATCTTCTTCCAAAATGATTCGCAATGTATCTGTTCTTTCCGTGAAATTTATTTTTTGGGTTTTAAAGCCCACGAAGGAAAATTCCAGTGTCCCTTTGGTTAATGGGAGTGAAAGAGAGAACCATCCCTTGTTGTTGGTAGCCGTCCCTAGATTAATATTGGTCAGTTTGACCGTTACTCCCGGAATGGGTTCTTTCTTCTTGTCGTAAACCCAGCCTTTTAGCGTGACAGACTTTTTTTCGTCCAACGTGTCCATTTTAAGTTTTATGACAATGGCATTGTTTAACACGACATATTCCAAGTTCGTGTTTTTCAAGCACTTTTGAAGAATTTTCTCCACGTCGACTTCTTTTTCATTCAAATCAATCCCTTTTATTTGGGCGATGTCTTCGTTGTTGTACATGAAGGTGAACCGGGTCTGCTGTTTTAACTCCCAAATCACTTCTTCCAGTGATGCGTTTTGTTTTTTGATCGTGACAGTTTGTGCGTTCAGATTTGCAAAAGTCTGAACGACAAAACACGTGAGTAGTAGAAAGGTTAATTTCATACATCTAAAAATTTTTTGCAATTTTCTCCCTAACGGAAAATTACTCTTCCATCTTTTTTTCATACCTTTGAAATGTTTTAATTATAACTAATTAATACAGAGGATCGGGAAATGTTGGAGCAGGCCCCGATCCTTTCTTTATTATCGGGTGTGGATAGTGATGGTATTGTCCTTACGGGCGACTACCACTTTACCACTTTCATTAATAATTTCCAGTATATCGTCAATATTCTTGTATCTGTTCAGATTCGTGGAGATTCGGATTTCCTTGGTTTCTGCCGTGGAATAGAATATGGTCATGTTATACCAACGTGCGAGGTCGCTCATCACGTCTTCCAAGCGTTGATTCCGGAACACGAACATACCTTCAATCCATCCCGTGTAGAGTTCCGTGTCAACCTTTTGTACCGATGTCATCCCAGTTTCCTTGTCATATCGGAATTGTTCGGATGGGTTTAATTGCACTTGTGTCTGACCGGTGTAAGCCCATACGGAACCTTCGACGAGGGTAGTGTGTGCGATGGGTTCGGTGGAGTAAGATTTCACGTTAAACTTTGTCCCGGTGACTTTTACTCGCATTTGTTCTGCGTTAACGATAAAGGGCCACTCCGTGGCTTTGTTTACTTCAAAATATCCTTCGCCATCTAGGTATACTTCCCGTTTTTCATTTCCGAACTCCACGGGATACCGTAAAGTTGATTCACAATTTAACCACACTTTTGTGCCGTCAGCTAATGTTACTTGGTAGTCAGCCCCAGCGGGGACACGTAATGTATGATATACGGTTTCTTTGTTTACATTTTCCGAGGCATTGGTTTCGTTCGTGTTTGTTTTCCTTGTCTCGCTTTGATAAGAAAGCAGTTTTAACGTGTCGTTTGTGATCAACGTCCCGTCCACGGCTTTCTGGTAAATCTCTTTTTGCGACAAATCAAGAACTTCTCCCGTGGAAACGATCAGTTGAGCGCTTCTTTTTCCTACGAGTTCAATTTGTGCCATGGGGGAAACTGATTTTTTCTCTTTCCCTTGTTGTAGTAATATTCCTCCGGCTAGGGCCATCAGTACGCATACTCCTGCTGCCATGGAATACCATACTCTTCGGTTGATTTTTCTTTTATCCGGGGTAGGAGTATGAAAATCCTTTTGCATTTGCTGCCATAATTTTTGCCATTCTTGTTCGGGTTCCACTTGTTGACCGTATTCTTTCTCTAAGAAAGCCATTCGGTTTGTGATCACTTCCTCGAACACGTGTTTATTCTCTTCTTCCTGCAACCAATTTACAAATTCCTCTTCCAGTAACCGTTCCGGTTCTCGGAGGTGTTCCAGTATGAATTCTATTTTATCCAGTTTTTCTTTCATTTGCATCTGGCTTGATGTTTTTACACTATATACACAGGTGAGGTTGAAAAATGGGTGAGTAAAAAATGAAATATTTTACATGAAAAATAGCAAATACTGTTAATACTGATAGTTACATCTAATTCTAAGGATGACTTTCAAATGAAATATTATGATCAAAATATTTATCCAATTACAGAATCGAGGATTTAGGTATGGATATCCGTAAATTATATACAAACCCATTTGTCTTGTTGTCGTAAATTTGTCAATAGAAGTTTAACAGTAAAAGCTCACAAATTATGAATAAATTTCTCTTATTTTCAGTATTCAGTATTTTAACGTTCAATGTTATGGCACAAGAAAAGATCGTACAGACGGCTGGGCGTAATCAACTCGGAGAATTTGCTCCTAAATTCGCCGAACTCAATGATGATGTCCTTTTTGGTGAAGTTTGGAGTCGCACCGACAAACTTGGTCTACGTGACCGTAGTTTAGTAACGATTACTTCCCTTATTAGTCAGGGAATTACGGATAATTCGCTTGTTTTTCATCTTCAGTCGGCGAAAAAGAACGGAATTACCCGTACGGAAATCGCTGAAATTATCACCCATATAGGCTTTTATGCCGGTTGGCCGAAAGCGTGGGCGGCATTTAATTTGGCAAAGGGGGTGTGGGCGGAAGACACGACCGGTAATGATGCTAAGGCTGCTTTCCAACGTGAAATGATTTTCCCTATTGGTGAGCCGAATACGGCATATGCGAAGTATTTTATTGGTAATAGTTACCTCGCACTGGTTTCTCGTGAGCAAGTTGCGATTTCCAATGTTACTTTTGAACCGCGTTGCCGCAATAATTGGCATATCCATCGTGCAACGAAAGGTGGCGGACAAATGCTTATCGGTGTTGCCGGACGTGGTTGGTATCAGGAGGAAGGTAAGGCTCCCGTGGAGATTTTGCCCGGTACGGTCATCCATATTCCGGCCAACGTGAAACATTGGCATGGGGCAGCCGCTGATAGTTGGTTCGCTCATTTGGCCTTCGAGGTTCCCGGAGAGAAAACCTCCAACGAGTGGCTCGAACCGGTTACGGATGAAGAGTACAATAAACTAGAACAGGCTAAATGATGATTATTTTCCCTGATCCTGCTATTTTTTAGTACGTTCTTTATATATTTGGAAAAAATGAACGAAGAAGTCCTAAAAAATACAAATATATGATTACAAATATTCGTTTGAGAAGCCAGCAGTTGGTGAACCCGGCTTTTGATGATCCCAAGGAGCTTGTGGCATGGATGGGTGCATTGCAGGGGCAGGAGTATAGTATGGCGAAGTGGGCTGTGGGCTTGCGGTTGAAGAAACCGGACATTCGGAAGGTGGAGGCAGCTTTGGAGAAGGGGGAGATATTGAGGACTCACGTGTTGCGTCCGACTTGGCATCTGGTGGTGGCAGAGGATATTCGGTGGATGTTGAAGTTGTCTGTCAGGCGGGTAAAACTGGCATACGATTCGTATTGGAAGAATCACGGAATATCGGAGGAATTATATATCAAGGGCCATGATGTGATCGTAAGAGTTTTGGAAGGGAATAGATATTTAACCCGGCAGGAGATTGGTGAGGAATTGAATCGGGCGGGAGTTATCGTGGGGGATGATTTGGTGAAATATTTTTTAGGGAGGGCAGAAGTTGATGGTGTTGTTTGTAATGGAGTAGATAAAGGGAGTAAACGGACTTACGCTTTACTGGATGAACGGGTTCCCCCTATGAAGGAGTTGCACAAGGAAGAGGCTTTGGCGAAGTTGGCAATAAAATATTTTAGGAGTCATTCCCCTGCTAGTTTACAGGATTTTATCTGGTGGTCAGGGTTGTCTATAACAGAAGCGAAGCAGGCGGTTGGGTTGATTGATTCAGAACTGATCACGGAAAGAATGGGGGAGACGGATTGGTTAATCCACAATTCATGTGCAAGGAATGTACGGGCGAAGCAAGTGGTACATTTGTTACCTTCGTATGACGAGTATCTCATCAGTTATAAAGATCGTTCGATGGCGTTGGCACCGGAGTATTACAGGAAAGCTTTTAATACCTTTGGTATTTTCTATCCGGTGATTCTGTATAATGGGAAAATTGTCGGGAATTGGAATAAGTCTGCTAAAAAGAAACAATTCGGGATAGAATCTTCATTCTTTATACCGGGCATCGAGGTGGATGAGGGAGAGTTGGATAAGGCAAAAGAAAGGTTTAGAGTGTTTAGTAGCGGGAGGAATGACTGATGCCGGATCAGTCGAGATGTCGATACGGATGTGTGAACAGGAGCAACAGGAGAGAAGCGGGAAATTCGTCCCGTAAGGTTTTTAGGCCTGTCGTGATGTGAGTTTTCACGGTATTTACCGAAATATTTAATTCTTCGGCAATTTCTTTATACTTTTTACATTCGATAAAACTGAGTTTCATCACTTGCGAGCAACGTTCGGGGAGGAGTTCGATGCGGGCCAGGATGCGTTCTAATAATTCTTCTCGGGCGGGATCATCCGATAACGTGTAAGTCGGATCGTCTGCAAGATGTTGACGCACGTGGTTGTTCTGAATCTTTTTATGTTCCAGATAGTTCAACGCCCGGTTGCGGGTGAGGTTAAACAGATAGGGAAACATGGGGCGAGTGAAATCAATGGAGTCCCGGTGATACCACAAACTGAGGAACACGTCATGTACAATGTCTTTGGAGGCATCCAAGTCATTTACTAAACTCATGGCATGGAAACATAGGGCACGATAGTGTTGCTTGAATAATTGTTCAAACACTAGGCTACACTGTTTATTATCTTGCACACGTTCCATAATCCAACTTTGGTTGTTCGCAAAGTTAGGAAAAGTGAAATTAAAAACAAAATAGCCCTCGATACGTATTCCTGTTTTTTTAATTAATTTTGGCGTTCAAAGATAAGATTATGGAATGGTTGACTAGTTTATTAACAGAACATTCAGTGATTCAAGCTGTAATAGTGGTTTCGCTGGTATCTGCTGTGGGGTTGGCTTTAGGGAAAATCAGTATGTGGGGCGTGTCGCTAGGAGTAACTTTCGTGTTTTTCGTGGGTATCGTGGCAGGGCATTTCGGATTGTCGATCGATCCGCAGATGTTGAATTATGCGGAGAGTTTCGGGTTGATTATCTTCGTGTATGCCTTGGGGGTACAGGTGGGACCCGGTTTTTTCTCTTCCTTGGGAAAAGGTGGATTGAAATTGAATATGTTAGCCATGTTGGTGGTTTTGTTGGGGATCGTGATGACTTTGGGATTTCATTGGACCACGGGGGTATCTTTGCCGGATATGGTGGGAATTCTGAGTGGTGCAGTGACAAATACGCCTGCATTGGGAGCGGCTCAGCAAACTTTGAAACAGTTGAATGATCCCGCTATTCAGCAATCGGATTTGGCTTTGGGGTGTGCCGTGGCTTACCCGTTGGGAGTGGTGGGTGTGATTCTTGCCGTTATTTTGGTGCGTAAACTTTTCGCATCCAGTATATTTTTCAAGAAAAGCGATGAAGATAGTCACAAGAAGACGGTAGTCATAGGTTTTCTTGTGAGTAATCCCGGTGTGTTCGGTAAGACAATTAAGGAGATTGCTCAACAATCGTCAAAAAAATTCGTGGTTTCCCGGTTGTGGAGGGATGAGAAGGTGATTATTCCGGCATCCGATACGGTGGTGAAAGAGGGGGACTGTTTGCTGATGATTACGACAGAAGGAGATGTAGAGGCATTGACCATGTTGATTGGGGAGCGGGATACGAGGGATTGGAATAAGGAAGATATTGACTGGGACGCTATTGATAGTCAGTTGGTATCCCACCGGATCGTGATTACCCGGTTGGAGATTAACGGGAAGCGATTAGGGGCGTTGCGATTGAGAAATCAATATGGGATAAATATAACCCGCATTTATCGGGCAGGTATCGTGTTGTTGCCCACACCGGACTTGACCTTGCAGTTGGGTGATCGGTTGACGGTGGTCGGGGAGGAATCGGCTATTGCAAAGGTGGAGAACGTGGTGGGGAATGCCGTGAAGGATTTGGACGAGCCTAATTTGGTGGCCGTTTTTATCGGGATGGTATTGGGATTGTTGTTGGGATCGATTCCTTTGACGATTCCGGGAATTAGTTTTCCGGTAAAGTTAGGTTTGGCCGGGGGACCTATTGTGATGGGGATTCTCGTGGGGGCTTTCGGTCCCCGGATTCACATGGTGACTTACACGACAATCAGTGCCAACTTGATGTTACGGGCGCTGGGGCTTTCCATGTATTTGGCTTGTTTGGGATTGGATGCGGGAACTCATTTCTTCGAAACCGTGTTCCGTCCGGAAGGGGCGTTGTGGGTTGGATTGGGATTTGCCATTACGGTGATTCCGGTGATTCTTGTAGCGGCTGTGTCCATTAAATGGATGAAGATTGATTTCGGTTCGGTGGCCGGGATGTTGTGTGGGAGCATGTCGAACCCGATGGCATTGAATTATGTGAATAGTACGGTGGATAGTGACACACCTTCGGTGGCTTACGCAACAGTTTACCCGTTGACGATGTTCGTGAGGGTTATTATGGCACAGGTGATTTTAATGCTATTTTTGTAAGTAAGGAGATCAGATACTCGTAATTCGTCAATAGTATACAATCATTTCTTGTGAAAACGTTAAAGTAGAATATGTTGCTGGTATAGGATTTGATGCAACTTAAGTGTTGTTCATGGTAAGGTTGTAACTAAATGTTACGATATTCCGTAAACATATATTCAAACAATGTGAAATGTCAGGAAAAGAAATTCATACGAAAGAGACTTTCCAAGTTTTGGGCATGAGTTGTGCTGTTTGCGCTTTGAATGTGGAAACAACACTCGGTGCTCAAGAGGGAGTTTACGAGGCAAAGGTAAATTTTGCCGGTTCAACCGTTTTAGTGGATTATAATCCGCGGGTGATTACACCCGTGGAACTTCAAAAGGCCGTGGAGTCTGCCGGTTACGAACTGGTGGTGGAAAACACGGAAGATACGGATCAAGCGGATCGTTTACAGCGGGAAGAGTTTCTCGCGTTAAAACGAAAGACGATCGGGGCTATTGTTTTGGCGGTACCCGTGTTCGTGATCGGTATGTTTTTTATGCATATGCCTTATGGTAATTGGATTATGCTGGCTTTTACCATTCCGGTGATGGCGTTTTTCGGACGGGACTTTTTTGTTCATGCCTATATGCAGTTGAAACACGGACGTGCGAATATGGACACGTTGGTGGCAGTCAGTACGGGCGTGGCGTTTTTGTTCAGTCTGTTCAACACGATTTGGCCGGAATACTGGACGAGTCGGGGATTGGAGGCTCACGTGTACTATGAGGCGGCGGCTGTGATTATTGCTTTGATTTTGTTGGGGCGTTTGCTGGAGGCAAAGGCTAAGTTCAGTACCTCGACTGCGATAAAGAAATTGATGGGGTTACAACCCAAAACGGTGACTAAAATTCTTGCCGACGGCAGCGAAGAGGAGGTGCCTATCCGTGAGGTAGTGGTCGGAGATGTGCTGGTCGTGAAACCGGGAGAAAAGATTCCGGTGGATGGAGAAGTGACGGAAGGATCTTCTTTTGTCGACGAGAGCATGATTACCGGGGAGTCGATACCCGTGGAGAAGGTGAAAGGACAACCCGTGTATGCCGGGACGATAAACGAGAAGGGAAGTTTCCGTTTCCGTGCCGATAAGGTGGGGGGAGAAACCGTGTTGGCCAATATTATCCGAATGGTGCAGGAGGCACAGGGAAGTAAAGCTCCCGTGCAGAAACTGGTGGACCGTATTGCCGGAATTTTTGTTCCGGTAGTGATGGGGATCGCGGTGATCACGTTTATCGTGTGGATGCTGATAGGCGGAGACCTTGCTTTTACTCATGCTTTGCTGACGTCCATCACGGTGCTGGTTATTGCCTGCCCGTGTGCGCTAGGATTGGCGACGCCGACAGCGATCATGGTCGGGATCGGTAAAGGGGCGGAACATAATATACTGATCAAGGATGCGGAGAGTTTGGAACTGATGTACCGGGTGAATGCGATCGTGCTGGATAAGACGGGGACGATCACGGAGGGAAAACCTGTCGTGACGGATATTCACTGGACTCCGGGGGCGGAAGACGAGCGTTACCAATCTATCCTTTTGGAGATCGAACGGCGTTCGGAACATCCGCTGGCAGATGCCGTGGTGCAGAAGTTTAAGGAGAGGGTCGTGAATGAAATATCGGTTTCGGATTTCGAAAATCAGACCGGTAAAGGGGTGACGGCAAAAGTCGGGGATAAGGTATATCTTGTCGGGAACCGGGCTTTGTTGGAAGTGAATCATGTTGTTTTAGACGATGATAACGAGAAACTTGCTGTCCGGTGGGAAGGAGACGGTAAAACGGTTGTCTTTTTTGCCGGAGAGGGCCGGGTGTTGTCATTGGTTGCCGTTGCCGATAAGATCAAGGAGAGTTCTCGTCAGGCGGTTGCGACGCTGCATGAAAAAGGAATTGATGTTTATATGCTGACCGGGGATAATGCCTTGACGGCTCGTGCCGTGGCAGATCAGGTGGGCATTCGTCATTTTAAGGCCGAAGTGATGCCGGGTGAGAAGGCTAATTTCGTGGAGGCCTTACAGCATGAAGGCAAAGTGGTGGCTATGGTGGGTGACGGGATCAATGATTCGCAGGCATTGGCTCAGGCCGACGTGAGTATTGCCATGGGGAAAGGGTCGGATATTGCCATGGACGTGGCAAAGGTGACATTGATTACTTCCGATCTGAACGTGATACCCCGTGCTATCGCGCTTTCGCATCAGACGGTGCGGGCGATTCGACAAAATTTGTTCTGGGCGTTTATTTATAATATAATTGGTATTCCTTTAGCGGCAGGGGTGTTGTACGGGATCAACGGTTTTTTACTCAACCCGATGATTGCGGCTGCCGCGATGGCTTTCAGTTCGGTGTCCGTGGTGACTAATAGTTTGAGAATTAAATGGAAGAAATTGTAGCTATTATATAAACCAATAAAAGAAAGCAACATGGAAAAAAAGTTCAGATTTAAGACAACGTTGAAATGCAGTGGTTGCGTATCGAAAGTCACTCCGTTTTTGAATAGTTTGAGAGACGTGACGGAATGGAGCGTGGATTTGCAACATCCGGACAAGGTGCTGACGGTTATGTTGAAGACCGGAGACACGCACTCGGTGAAGAAGGCGTTCGAGAACGCGGGGTATAAAGTTGAAGAGTTCAGATAGACGATGTTAGTTATTTTATCACCGGCCAAAACCATGGATATGTCCGTGGTGGAACAGGAGTTTCCGGGTACTACCCCGGAGTACGCGGAAGAAGCGGAATATCTGGCAGGGCAAATGCGCCGCTTTTCCGAGTCCCAGTTAGAGAAAATATTGAAGATCAGTTCTAAGCTGGCTGCGGAGAATTACGAACGTTATCAGAGGTTCGGTTCACTTTCGAATCCTCACAAACAGGCTTTGTTTGCTTATAACGGGAGTGTCTTCAAAGCTATTGATCCGAATTCTTTTTCTTTAGAGGACTTGAAGTATGCTCAAGATCGTGTTCGGATTATCTCAACACTTTATGGTTTGGTGCGTCCGTTGGATTTGATTCAGGCCTACCGGATTGCGTTTGCCGTGAAGTTGGATGGGGCGAATCTGTACGATTATTGGGTTCCGAAGCTGACAACTCCATTATTGGAAGATGTGCGTAAGGTTGGAGGGATTATGGTGAATCTGGCCAGTATGGATATTCAGGGAGCGTTGAAGATGGACGAGGTGAGGAAACAGGTGAGAGTGATTACACCGGAATTTCAAGAATGGCGGGATGGTAAATACGAAACGGTTCGTACTTATGCCAAGATTGCACGGGGGACGATGACGAGATATATCGTAATGAACCGTGTTGAGGAACCCGAGGAGTTGAAGGCTTTCAACTGGGATGGGTACACGTTTAATGCTGACCTTTCGGATGAGGAACATTATTTCTTTACCCGAATAAAGAAGTGAAACGGAAAGAGTTGCAGGTACATATTTCATGTTGCCTCCCGGTCTGCAACTTTTTCTAAAATATTTGGTTAGGAAAGAAACAAAAAAGGCTTTTTGTAGGTATATCTAACCGTAATAATTAATCTGATTTAACTATGAAAGAACGAGAGATAGAACCGGGAACACCTGAAATCAATAAAAAGTATTCCATTGTAGTTGATAGAAAAGGGCCTTACTTGGTGTATGGTCATCCGCTTTTAAAACAACAGTTTATCGTGCAGAATGACGAGGGAAGTTCTTGGTCATACCGGGATGGGGTTGAGTACGATATGAATGACGAACCCACGGCTTTATGCCGCTGTGGGGCTTCTGTCAATAAACCGTATTGCGACGGGGCGCACTTGAACACGAATTGGGACCCCTCGTTAACGGCAGATAATATTCCTTTATTGAAAGATGCCGATGTGGTTGACGGGCCCACGCTTGAGTTGACGGACAACGAGAAATATTGTGCTTTTGCTCGTTTTTGTGATGCTTACGGGAAGGTTTGGAATCTCGTGGAGGAGTCCGATGATCCGGAGGCTAGGGAGTTGACAATCCGGGAAGCTAATTATTGTCCGGCAGGTCGTTTAAAGGCTTGGGATAAGGATAAAGGGGAATTTATTGAAAATAAACTGGAACCATCGTTAGTGCTGTTAGAAGACCCACAGGAGCGTTGTAGCGGTCCCTTGTTCGTACGGGGTGGGATTCCGATTGACGACACGGAGGGCGTGAGGTACGAACTTCGTAACCGGGTTACGCTATGCCGTTGCGGAGCGTCATCGAACAAACCTTTCTGTGACGGGACGCACGTGAGTATTCGTTTTCGGGACGGTTTGCCGGGGCCGCATGGTGGGATAAAGTAAAATGGTCTGAATCTGTAAATTAACTCATCGGGAGAATGTTATACTCGATATAACTATGACCATGTTATAAAGCAGGTAGCATGTACTTATAAGATTATAAATACCTAATATCTTATTACAATATTTTGCATTTATAATAGGAGCGGAATAGGAAGAGAATGGGAGCGGAATGGGAGCGGTTCGCAATATGATAGAAGTTTGATGCAAGATTAGTAACGTTATTTTAGATTATTTGGGATTTCGCTTTTCCCGGATTAACCTCGTTTTCCAAACCTGAATATGCGAGTGTTCATGAAAAGGTATTTTATACCGGATTTGATTTTTTCTATCGTTCTTAACATTTATT
>DYVS01000179.1:0-27327 GCA_020743075.1 Butyricimonas virosa
CCACAAGCAGCCACGACCGGAAGCAAAGCTTTCCGGGGTGACGAAAGTTCTCCAACGAGTAGTTCCCGTTTGATCTCTAATCCTACCGAGAAGAAGAAGATGGCCATGAGCGCATCATTAATAAAATCCAGTAAAGTCATCGGATTGCCATCGTGACGATCAAAAAGGTTGAAACTTCCGATCGTGAGCGTGATGTTTTTGGAAAACAAAATATTGTAATATTCTTGTAAAGGAGAGTTTGCGATAATCATTGCGGCGAGAGCCACAAATAAAAGAACTATTCCTCCATTTATTTTCGTTTGAATCAGTCTTCTAATGGAGAATTTAAATATTTCCTTGACCATTGTCCTGTTTGTTGATTGACGATGTTATATGCTGCAAATTTAATAAAAGTTATGCAAATTTCAAATAAAAAAGGTGTTTTCTGCACGTCGGGTTAAACCTTCTTCCAATTCATGCTGGTGATATAAATACCCCGCATCTTCATAATATTTCGCTTGTTTGGGGCATTTTTTGATGCATGCCCCGCATTTGATACAGATACCTGTAAATTCTCTTACATTTTCATAGCTGATAGATCCCATGGGACAGACTTCTGCGCAAAGTTTACAGTTGTTACAACGATCGTTGGTAAGTGGTTTCACTTTACGGATGTCTACCGGATTTCCTTGTCGATCACGAGGAGTATAATAGTTACGGTAGGGATAAGGAGTTCCGGAAACTAGGATGGGGTGCAATAGTGTGTCTGTTGCGTATTTTTCACTGATTCTCCGCACGAATTCATCCACGGTGTTCATGTCTTTCGTATCCGGCCTGTCTTTTGCCAGTATCCGGGAGAAAGAGTGTTCACCCACGAATGCCCCTGCGGCTATCGTGTGGAGTCCGTTGTTTTCAAGAATGTCTCGTAATTCGATTAGCGCATCGTCGTAATCCCGGTTCCCGAAAAGCACGATTGGAACGGCTAAAGCCCCGTTGCCTTGCATCGTGTTCAAGTAGGGTAACAGTACGTTTGGAACTCGCCCGGCGTATACCGGGGTGCCAAACACCACGAGATCGGAGTCCGTGAATCGCAAGGGTTGTGTCCTTGCCTCGGGTAAGGTAAAGTCGTGTTCTTCGAGACTGGTTTTCAATGTTCTAGAAAGTCCTTTGGCCGTGGCGGTTATGATCTTTCGTGTTGTCCCTGTCGGGCTGAAATACACGGCCCGTATCTTGTTGATGTGTGTCATTTGTTGTATGATTTGAACCATTCGGCAAAGCGGGCGATTCCCGTTTCGAGTGATATTTGCGGGGTATACCCGTAGTCTTCCTGCAAGCGGGTGGTATCAGCCCACGTCTGGTAAACGTCTCCCGGTTGCATCCCGACAAACTCTTTACGAGCTTCTTTCCCCAAGTTCTTTTCCAGCAACTGGACGAAATCCATGAGCTGGATGGGGGTACCGTGTCCGATATTGTATATCGTGGCGGGAGTGCCTGGCACGTCTTCCCGTAGGATTCCCGGTGTTGACACGATTTTCTCGATACCGGTCACGATGTCTTCGATGTAGGTGAAGTCTCTGGAGAGATTTCCGTTATTGAAGATGCGGATCACCTCGTCGTGTTGAATGGCGTTGGCAAAAAGCATGGGAGCCATATCCGGGCGTCCAAAGGGACCGTATACCGTAAAAAATCGTAATCCGATAGTTTGTATACCGTAGAGATGAGCGTAGGCGTTTGCCATCAACTCGTCACTTTTTTTCGTGGCGGCATAAATGCTGATCGGGTGATCTACGGCGTCTGTCTCTTTGAAGGGGACAGATTGGTTGTTCCCGTACACGGAAGAAGATGAGGCGTATATGAATTTTTTGCAACTCGTTTTCTTGCAGGCTTCTAGTAGATTGATAAAACCCATGACGTTACTTTGCACGTAACTTTCCGGGTGTTTTAGGCTATATCGGACCCCGGCTTGTGCGGCAAGGTTCACCACGCAGTCGAAAGCATGTGAGTCGAATAATGTATGAATGGCTTCGGTGTCACACAGGTCCAACTGGCAAAACGTGTAATTCGTATTCCGGGAAGATACGATTTCTTTACCGGGAACGGGATGGTCTATGCCACAGGCGTGCAGGCGGTCGTGTTTCAAGGTTACATCGTAATAATGGTTGATTGAATCGATTCCATAAACAGTGTGTCCTGCATTCAGTAGTTTCTGAACAAGATAAAAACCAATAAACCCTGCTGTTCCGGTAACTAAGACGTTCATAATACCTAGCTTTTCGTTTTTTAATACAATATTTGCGGCGACAAAAATATAAAATAACTCCGTAAAGTTTGTATTCTTCCGGAGGTTTGTGCCGTGTGAAGTCCGGTATTTACGAGCCGAAAATGTCGGTTTTCAGCTCCACGGGTACGATTTGGTTTGCTAGGGAAGGATCATAGGGTATTTCTACACGGATGTAATTGTCCGTGAATCCACCGATCGATCCGGCAATATCGCTTTCTTCAAACAGCACCGGGCGGGTTTGTCCCACGTGTGCCGTGTAAAAATCGTGTAATTTCTGTTCGGAAATATCGAGAAGTGTATTCACTCGGCGATGTTTTTCCGCTTGTGGGACTATATACGGGATGTCCAGAGCTTTTGTTCCGGAACGTTCCGAATAAGGGAACACATGTAGCTGGGAAACATCTAGTCCGGCAATGAATTGTCGGGCATCTTCGAACGCCTCCGGCGTTTCTCCCCGCATGCCGGCAATCACGTCCACTCCGATAAAGGCATCGGGAATAAGTGTTTTGATTTCCTGTACTTTCTCGGCAAAAAGTTCTCGTTCGTAACGTCGCCTCATCAAGTGTAACACTTCGTTACTCCCGGATTGAAGAGGTACGTGAAAGTGTGGCATGAAGCGCTGGGAGGAGGCCACGAAGCGAATGATGTCATCTGTTAGCAGGTTGGGTTCGATGGAGGAGATTCGGAAACGCTGGATTTCTTCTAGTTCATCTAGTGTTCGTACCAGATCGAGGAACGTTTCTCCTGTCTCTCTTCCGAAATCCCCCGTATTTACTCCCGTGAGTATGATTTCCTTGATACCCTTAGAAGCCACGTCTCGGGCTGCCTTGATCACGTCTTGAATGGTAGCACTACGGCTACGTCCGCGAGCGAAGGGAATTGTGCAGTAAGAACAGAAATAGTCGCATCCGTCTTGGATTTTCAAGAAACACCGGGTTCTGTCGCCGTACGAGTAGGCAAGATCGAAGTTCTTGACCCCGAAAATATCACAAGAGTGCGGTTCGCGTCGTTCCTGTTCTTCGAGATGGTTCAAGTAGTGGGCCACGTTGAACTTGTCTCGTGCGTTGAGTACCAGGTGGACACCTTCGATATTCATGATTTCCTGCGCTCTAAGTTGGGCATAACAGCCTACCACGACAATGTAGGATCCGGGATTTCGGTGGATGATTTTCCGAATCATCTGCCGTCCTTTTTTCTCTGCAATATCCGTGACGCTACACGTGTTAATCACGAATATATCCGCACCATCTTTTTCTCCCACAGTCACGGCTCCTTCCTGTTCAAGGCTGTGCTTGATCGTGGAGGTTTCGGAGAAATTTAACTTGCATCCTAACGTGATGTATGCCACTCTCTTCCCAACAATGTTCATATGCGATCTACTTTAAATTTGCTAGTGGGAGGCAAAGATAGAGTTTTTTCATTTCTTATCCATGAATTCTTAGTGTAAAGCTACGGAACCATAATGCTATAATTTTGTATGGAATTTATATACTAATTTACGGTACAGGCATGAGTTTACTTGTTGGACAAGTCAACTTTTTTCAGGATAAGCCACGTGATTGTTCGACAATAGTCCGATCTTGGGTTACGGTTGCTCTACCCTTTCCCTATATCATGAACATAGCATGTACATAGTAACTACATAACATGAACACTGACGGGTGTACATGCTCTGTTCTTGTTATGTAGGTATTTCGTTGTTGTCTGCGGGCAGGGATAGAGAAGGGATTAACAGGGGGTAGGCCTTCCCCGTGTAAGGGGAATTTGTAACAGGTATACCTATGGGTACGGTAAACTTGTATATAGGTTCCAAATCTTTTTCTATCTTTGCCCAAAGAATAGAAAAAAGCCAATGAAATACTACGTTATTGCGGGAGAGGCATCGGGCGATTTGCATGCCTCTAATCTGATCAAGGGATTGAGAAAGTTTGACTTGGGTGCGGAAGTTCGCGGGTGGGGAGGTGATTTGATGCGGGAGTCCGGGTGTGAGATCGTTCGCCATTACAAGGACACGGCCATCATGGGGTTCCTGACGGTTTTGAAAAATCTGGACAAGATTAAGGCGAATATTGAAGCCTGTCGCCAAGATATTTTGGCATGGAGACCGGATGTCGTGATTCTTGTGGATTACGGTGGTTTTAATCTCCGGGTGGCTAAATTTATCAAGGAAGCGGGTATTCCCGTATTCTATTATATATCCCCGAAGATTTGGGCGTGGAACACGGGCCGGGTGAAGAAGATCAAGCGATTGGTGGACCGGATGTTCGTGATTTTCCCGTTTGAGGTAGATTTTTATGCCCAGTACGATTATCCCGTGCAGTATGCCGGGAATCCATTGGTAGATGCTATTCACGATCGTCCTTTCAAGGATGAAACATTCAACGAGTTCGTACGTGTAAATGGCCTTTCCGGTAAACCGATTATCGCTTTGGTGGCGGGTAGTCGTTCGCAGGAGTTGAAACACGTGTTACCGAAAATGTTGACTATGGTAAAACATTTCCCTGATCACGAGTTTGTGATAGCGGGGGCTCCCTCGATGAGTGATGCGGATTATGCTCCTTATTTGCAGGATGTGAAAGTAAGGATTATTTACGGACAGACCTACCGGTTGGTGCGACAGGCACGTGCGGCACTGGTTACTTCGGGAACAGCCACGTTGGAAACCGCTATACTGCGGACACCCCAGGTGGTTTGTTACAGTGGAGAGGGGGGAGCGTTGAGTTATTTCCTGTTTAAAACTTTTGTCAAGGTGAAGTATATCTCGTTGGTGAACCTGATTGCCGGGCGGGAAGTGGTTACCGAGTTGTTGATGCAAAAGTTGAACGAAAAGAACTTGTTGAGAGAACTTTCGCTTATTATTTCGGAAGGGGAGAAACGGGATCAAATGTTGGCAGGATACGACGAGGTGAACGAGAAGTTGGGTGATGCCGGGGCGTCCGAACGATTTGCCCGCATGATGATTGATGAGTTGTCCCGGTTCCGAGGGTAAATTAAGATCATAAATTCCTTTCGTTTTGTCGAAAAAGGAAACGTTGCCCGTCAAAATACGGTTCGATGAGTTCAAACCGGATGAACTTGGCTAACGTGTTTTCTGCCTTGGGGCGGGGAATCTTTGCCAGACGACAATATTGATTCAGTGTGATGGAGTCGTGTGAAGAAAGGTAATCCAATAGAATCTGTTCTGTTTCCGTGTAATGCACGAATGCTCCTTTGGGGGTTCCGGTTTGTTGCCATACTTTGATATGCACGGGGGTGGCAAGTATGTTTTCATCCAGAATCCGGATGTAAGCCCACCAGCGGTTATCGTGATCTTTGGCGTAATAGGGTTTTTGTTTTCCCGGAGGGACGATGACTTCGAGAACCGTACGCCCTTCTACGGTGTGGACGTGCATTTCACAATCGATTTGTGGTTTACAATAAAGCTTTGCAGCAGCCTCGATCATGTACATCTCCTCTTCCGAGCGTACTCCGGCAATCTTGCCGTTATCTTTTACCCCCACGAGTAAGCGTCCCCCGTCGGTGTTGGAGAATGCGGAAAGAGATTTAGCGATCTTGCGGGTATCAGAAATCTCGAATTTGAAATCCTGTTGCTGGTGTTCTCCTTCTGCTATCCGGTCGTGTATATAGTCGGCTTTTGTTTGAATCATAGTTTGGTTGTTTTTCTCCGCTTGCAAAGATATTGTAATCGGATTGTTTGTTCTTTGTTTAAAGAAATTTTAAGTTATCTTTGTCAAATAATTTTGAGTTATGGAGCAGTGTGACCTCTTATTAGAATATTTACGCCAACAGAAAGAGAAAGCTTACGAGTTGCTCTATCATGATTATTATGTTCCGTTGGTTCTGTTTGCGGGGAAGTATGTGGGAAATGAAGAGGTGGCAAAAGATATTGTGCAGGAATTCTTTATATCGCTACTTGATAAAGAGATGGTGTTTAATAATCGGATTGCACTGAAAGTATATTTATATACAGGAGTGAGAAATAAGTCCCTGAATTATCTACGCCATTTAAAGATCAGAAGACAGTATGAAATGAAAATGTTGGAAGAGGGGGAGAAGCAAGAGGTGTTTTTAGAGCGGATGATGGAAGAGGATGTGTTTGCACGAATTTTAACTACCGTGGAACAGTTGCCACCGCAATGCGGAAAAGTCATGTTGTTGACATTAAAAGGATATAAAATTTCAGAAGTGGCGGAGTTCATGGGAATTTCTTTGGAGACTGCAAAAGAGTATAAAAAGGACGGTAAAAAGAGATTGTATAATAAATTGAAAGGTGGCATATACTCAATATTTATAGGTATTCTTTTCTCGTAAATACCCGATTTAAGGTATTTCTATGGCTAAACATTTATAATATGTTTGTGATCGAATTTTGATTTTTTTTAATTCTTATCCCCCCGTTTTGTTTGCTGAAGTGTTTCTTGGCAAATGCATGTTAAAAATGGAGGAACAAAAAAATTATTTGTTTATGGATAAGGAAGAAAATGTATTCAAAATATCGGAGTTTATTTCCAAATCTTTGAGTGATTGTTTGAAAGAAGGGGAGTTGCAGGAGTTGGAAAAATGGTTGGCAGAGGACGAACGTCATCGGGAGTTGTTTGATCAGTGGAGTTCGACCGAATTGATGGAACATAAGGTGGGAGAATACGAGCGTTTGGATTATATGAAGGCATGGGAAGAATTCAGAACCGTGAGACGGGATAAACTATCTGCAAAGCGTAGAAAGATAAGGCGTACGTGGATGAGGTATGCTGCTATGTTTATGATTCCCTTGGGAGTAGCTGTTGCGTTACTTTCCAGAGATGATATAAAAGAAAAGAGCCGGGTGGAACCGATAACCGTGAAGGCCGGAAAATCTCAAGCTGTATTAGTCTTGTCATCGGGAGAAAGGCAAGTTTTGGATTTGGGGGAAAGAAATATAGAGGACGGGGGCATGAGAATTAGTGCGGATTCCGGGCGGATTAGTTATAATGGTAAATCACGCTCAGGGGAAGTGCAGGATGCTTTTCATATCTTGGAGGTTCCGCGGGGAGGAGAGTATTTTATGATCTTGGAGGATGGCACTAAAGTGTGGTTGAATGCCGCAACACGATTGAAATATCCGGTGGCATTCGTGGGTGGGATTCGTAAGGTGTTGTTGGAAGGAGAGGCTTATTTCGAGGTCGCTCATGATACAACTCGTCCTTTCGTGGTAGAGACAGAACAGGCTAAAGTAAAAGTGCTGGGGACCTCTTTTGACGTGAGTGCTTACGAGGAAGAGGGAAAAACGTGGACAACCTTGGAGGAAGGGATGGTCGAGGTCGAATCTTTAGATAGAGGAGAAAAGATAAGAATGGTGCCGGGCGAACAGATTTGTTTGATCGAGGGGAAAGGAATGGAAAAATACAAGGTGGAGACAGCTTTGTTTACCTCTTGGCGGTCGGGACGTTTGGTATTTAAGGATATGCGTTTGGAAGATCTAATGCGTAATATGGCACGATGGTATGATGTGAAAGTCGAGTTCTACCGGGAAGAGGCTAAAGATATTGTATTTACCGGTGACGTGAAGAAATATGAAGATTTGAACGAGGTGCTGGAGATCATCGAGCTTACAAGTGACGTGCATTTCACAATAGAAGAACAGCGTATTATTGTACATTGAAAAAATTAGGAACTATGAAAGGTAAGTATGTTTTCAGGCGTATTTTATGGGGCTTGTTGTTAGTGTTTATATTTGGGGGGAGTGTGTTTGCCCAACAGAAAAAACTAACGATTAATTTGAAAAATGGTTCATTTGCCCAGTTGACAGACCAAATCAAGAAACAATCAGATTACACTTTTTTCTTTAACAATGCCATGGTGATGAGTTTAAAGAAAATAACCATTCAAGTAAAAGAAGTTACGTTGGATTCTGTGTTGAATATTGCCTTGAAGGGTTCGGATCTTACCTATAAAATAAAGGATAAGACGGTTATATTATATGCCAAGGAGACCCCGGAAGCGGCTTCCAAAACAGTCAAACTTCAAGGTCAGGTGAATGATGAAGCGGGAGAGGCACTACCGGGAGTAAATGTTTTTATCAAAGGCACAACCGTGGGTACCGTGACGGATTTAGACGGGAATTATTCATTGGTCGTACCTGACGTGATGGGTATGGAAGTCGTGTTTACTTTTATTGGTAAAAAGACAAAAGAGATCAAATATACGGGTGACCGTTTTATGAATGTCGTGTTGAAGGACAGCTATAACGAGATGGACGAGGTGCAGGTGAGGGCTCGGGCAAATGTAAACGAGATTGATGTACGGGCCAAAACAGGGGTGGTGAATGAAGTGGATGTTCGGCGTATGAATAATAAGCCCGTGTTGGATATGGCGCTTGCCTTGCAAGGAATGGCTCCGGGGTTGATTGTGACCAATAAAGGGGATTTGGGTAGTAAGCCGGAGATTCGTATCCGTGGAACGTCTTCTTTGCGGGAAGGAGATGCGGCGAACGAACCTTTGTATGTTCTGGATGGTCAGGTGATTTCGTCGGATGCTTTTTTAACGTTGAATCCCAATGATATAAAGGAAATTAAGGTGTTAAAGGATGCCGCTGCCTGTGCGTTGTACGGAATCAAGGCGGCAAACGGGGTGTTAGAAATCACCTCACAACGAGGTACTGCCGGAAAAATGGTGTATAATTATAGTTTCAGTGGAGGTGTGACTCTTCGGGGGCGTCGAGGGGTAGACATGATGAATTCGAAGGAAAAATTGGAATTAGAACGTCGACTGGAAAATACGGCAACTCCGGGTTATCGGTATAGTGAAGATTACTATCGGAAATACCATGCGAATGATCCGAATCTGGAGAGTTTAATAGCCAGAGGACAGCAAGTACTGGATTCCCTGTCTCGTATTAATACGGACTGGTTCAAAGAGTTGTTGCGTAATAATTTCTATCAGGAACATAATTTAAGTGCGAGAGGGGGAACAGAGCAGACTAGTTTTTATGCCTCTTTGAATTATTCGCAACAGGGTGGACGTATCCCCGGAAACGATATAAAGAGGGTAACGGCACGGTTGAGCGTGGATCAGGAGATTACCCCAAAATTGTATGCTTCTTTGAGTGTCAATGGTGGATATTCTCTCACGAACACGCCCAATGGTACGAGTTATTCTCCGACGGATCTAGTGTACCAGTTGAATCCTTATGAAACGAAAGATGTGAATGCGGAGTTGGTTTCCTTTCCGGGAAGAACGTATGCGGATTTGTTCAATCAATATAGTGAAGAATCATCAGATAAGCGAGCCGGAGTTTCAGGAAGTATTAACTTCCGGGGTATTGAAGGATTGGAGATTGCCGCTGTTGCGGGTATTGATTACGTGTTGTCCGAGAAACTGGGCATCACGCCTCCGACGGCGTATTCTGAAATTACCAGTGGTGTTCCGGAACGGGAACGGGGAAAATTGACAAAAGATAAGAATACTACCATGAATTTGTCGTCGAATGTGCGTGTGACTTATAACCGGGCATTCGGGAAGCATGATTTGACGTTGGGAGCGAACTTCGATTTTTATTCCGATCACTACGATAATTTGGGAATTACAGGTTATGGTTTGACTAAAAAGATGCAGTCCGCTTCAGGTGTAAATCAATCAATAGAAGGCAATCGGAAGCCATCGTTCACTTCAAAGAACGAAAAGACAGCCCAGCTGGGTATAGGAGTTTTGGCCGGATATTCCTGGAATAATATCTATGATTTGTTCGGAACATATAAAAGTGATGCTTCTTCTATATTGCCTAGTAATAAACGTTGGAATTCCGCTTGGGCAGTCGGTGCCGGCTGGTCGTTGAAGAATTATCCTTTTTTGCGGGATAATGGGGTGCTGACGGAATTAAAGTTAAGAGCGTCATACGGTTGCACTGCAAGCTTGCAGGGTGTCTCTCCTTCGTCGTCGGTGGCTACTTTTCAATATTCCGAGGATGCGTATGGCGACGATCAGTTGTTGTCATTGATGGGATTGTATAATGCCGATTTGAAACCGGAACAGACCATTGATATTGATGCGGGAATTTCCTTGGGGTTATGGAATCGGGTGACGCTGAATGCTGGATGGTACCGCCGTCGTACAAAAGATGCTTTGTTGGATGTGCCTATCCCAGCTTCGAACGGGTTTACTACTTTGAAACGGAATATCGGTATTCTGGAGAATAGCGGTATCGAGGGGGAATTGTATGTAAAAATGGTAGATCGGAATAATTGGCGGATGTCCGGGCGTCTGAACCTTGCCTATAACCAGAATAAGGTCGTGGATTTGTATCATACGGATTGCCTGTACACGTCGGAGTATGATATGGTTCCTAGTTTTGAGGTAGGAAAATCGTATGATATGATATATGGGCCCGTGTCATTAGGGATTAACCCGATGACAGGACTTCCGGTGTTTCGGGGGGCCGATGGACGAGAGATTGCCGCAACGGAAAAACTGACACGGGAGGATATGGTTGCTTTGGGACATTCCACACCGCCTTACTCCGGTAGTTTTTTCTACTCGGTATCTTACGGTAATTTTGATTTGGATATGGATTTTTACTTCGTGTTCGGGGGTAAGAAAGCGTACAGTTTTTCATACGTGCGAGAGGTGAGCAATGCTAATTATAACGCGATTAAAGGGCAGGTGGAGAATATGTGGTTTCAAGAAGGCGATGATAATAAGATTTACCATCGTCCTTACTACTCTTCGGCAGCCGTGGATAATCTGAAATTGTATGCTAACAGTCGTACCGTGGGAAGTAGCGATTATTTGCGCATGTCTTCCTTGTCGTTGAGATATAGATTGCCTTATTGGTTGATTGAGAAGACGAAGAACGTGATACAATATGCTTCGGTTGCTTTTCAGGCATCCAATCTATTCACCCTGACGCGTTATAAGGAGTCTGACCCTGAATCCGGTTCGCTAGTGGGGACGCAACAACCGGTATTTACGTTGAATTTGAGTGTAAGTTTTTAATATATAAGATATGAATTGGAGGATAATAATTTGTGTGGTTGGCTTCCTGATGGGAGGTTGCTCACTGAATATACCGTTGGAAGATCAGTTTTCCGATCCGGATGCAATAACGGATGTTTTGTCGGCTCGTTCATTACTGGCTTCTGCCTATGAGGGATTACCTCAGCACTTGTTCGAGTACTCGGTTCTGTCGGATGATTTTTGTCCCACTCAACATTTAGACCGGGATGCCACGTTGAAAAATCTGTATGATTGGCGGGAAGTTGAAATGACGGAATTGGCGGGAACATTATGGACCGAATATTACATGGTGGTGGCAGAGGTGAACGCTTTGTTGGCACGAATGGATGGGGTGATCACGTTGAATGATACCGAGGTGGAGGAAAAGGAGAGGATTATTTGTGAGGCCAAGGGGTTGAAAGCATTGTGTTATTTCAATTTATTACGCCTGTTTGCTCCTCGTTATGAGGGAAATGAGGCAAAGGATGGGATTATTTTGAAAGATCGGGTGGAGCTTGACTTTTTGCCCCGTTCATCCATGAAGGCTTGTGTGGAGGAAATTCGGAAATTACTTAAAGAGGCTAGAAATGAGAAAAATACATTGAAGAATGTACATTGGCTATCCGATAAGAGTATCGCTTATTTGCAGGTAGACTTAGAGTTGTATGTGGGTAATTATTCCGCCGTGTTGGAACAGACTGAGGATTTGGAAGCTGTATATCCGGAAACGGTATTAGGAGCCGGAGTGTATGAAGCACTTTGGAGTGGCAACGATTCGGAGGCTCGGATTTTTGCAAAGTATCAATTAGCCCAAATTTACGAGGAAATTCGTTTTGAAACCTTCGATAAAGGGGATTATTTGGTGCTGACGGATGAAGTGCTGTTCGAGGAAGGAGATATTCGGAAAGAATGGTCGGAAGTAGAGTTCGTGATGCCGGATTCTCATGAAGTTCGTTTATTGGGAAAATATAATAAAATGAATCGGGACGAGATCGCTAGTAAATACGTGAACATAGCACGGGCTGCCGGAATGTGGTTGATGCGTGCGGAGGCTTTAGCTCGTTCAGACCGAAGTGGTGACGCCGTGAGCCTGATGAACCGGATGATGGAGCAACGGGGTGCTACGGCATGGGAGGTAGGATTATCGGGTAATGAATTGATAAATAAAATTCTGGAGGAACGTAGAAAAGAATTCGTGGGTGAAGGAGTTCGGTTCTTCGATATGAAACGATGCGGTATTCCGGCCAAACGCTACGGCGTGTATGGTAATAAGGTGTCAACCACGATTAAGTCGGACGACTATCGTTGGACGTTACCGATTCCAGCAAGCGAATATCGGTATAACACGTTGGTCGAACAAAATGAAGGATGGCCGGTATTGGCTGTGTGAAGTAATAGGTATAAATTATAAAAGTTTAGTTATGAGTACCATGGGAAAATTACAAATCATGCTTTTATTCTTGGTAGCCGTTTTTTCCGGTTGTTCGGAAACGGACGAGAGAGCGTATGTGGGAAAGAATTCGATATATATCAGAACGGAGGGGGACCCGGTAATATTGGCAATGGATGATGAGCCTTTGAAGGCAACATTAATGTTGATACGTGCTTATGATAAAGATGTGTCTTTTGAAATTGACGTGAAATACCTGACTGAAGGAGCGGAGGATTTGGTAACGGTGAATCCAGCTATCGTGACTATTCCGGCAGGAGAAAAGAGCGTGGATTTTGAAATTATTTCAAATAAAAAGGGTGTTGTGGCAGATAAGGTGCAATTAGAAATAGGGGTAAAATATCCATTACCGGAAGCGGATATGGGGAAAGTGGAGGAGGTGTTGCGTGTTGTCGTGAAACCTTATATGGAGGCTGAGGATTTGACCGAGGAACAACAGGCTTTGCTGGAAGGATACAAGGCGAAAGGATTGGATTTGAGTAAATGGATAGGGGTGATCCCGGTAAAGGTGAGCGTGGAGGTGCCTCCCACGGACGGGTTGGAATCTTTAATTAACGGGATGAAGAAGGTGTATACTGGAAAGACCGTGATCACGTTGAGTGAAGACGCTACTGCAGAACAACCGATACTAAAGATGACGAATAACCCGATGGGTTTGACGGAATTTATGTATGATATGTTGCGCAAGGAGACAGTTGAGAATGATATGTTTTGGTATTATGATCCTGGAGAGGGGGAGATAAATCCTTATATGGCGATGATGGAGTTAATCGGGCTTTCTAAAACGAGTCTGGAAACTTTTGAGATGACATTGGATAATATCCGTGTGGATTTTCCCAATAATGGCGTATCAAATGTAGAGTTTTTGGGGGGGAGACCCGATATCTGGGATGAAACAGAATTAGTGACCGTGGTTCCTTTTGCTTATAACTATTCTGCTTGGAATCGTTTGAAAGAGCTTTTGGATGCAGGAGATAATGAACTGGCACAAGAATATGTGGATTATGGAGCAACTCTTGATCCGACCCAATACCTGTTTTATTCGGGAATAGATGAAGATTACTGGGAAGATGGTAATTGGATGGAGCCTCAGGGAGTGTTGACAGGTAACAAGTTGACGTTCCAGTTTAATTTTGATCATTATAGTGCCGGAGGGTATAGCATTATTAGAGTAGAGTACACTTTATCTGAGTAGTTTTATGAATATGTTGAGATGTTTATTTACAGTATGTTTGCTAGGAATGTTTTTTTCAATGGCGCAAGGCCAGACAGTTACTCCTGCAAATGAATTGATTGCGTTGCCGGAGGGTACCGTGTACAAACAGTTGCCGAACGGATTGCATTATGTTATTAAACAAAATGATATGCCGGGGCATAAGGTGGAATTTCGTTTGATTTTACGTGCCGGTTCGATTTTGCAGACAGAGAAGGAAGGCGGTGTGGCGCACTTTCTCGAACATATGGCTTTTAACGGGACAGAGCATTTTCCGAATAAAGGGATTGTTGAATATCTTGAGTCACTGGGCGTGAAGTATGGATTTGGGATTAATGCCTTTACTGGATTTGATCGGACAATTTATATGTTTTCTATTCCGACAGACCGACCGGAAGATTTGGATCGGGGATTGTTGATTTTGAAAGATTGGTTGACAGGAATTCAAATACGTCCGGAACAGGTCGAAAGGGAAAAAGGGGTAATATTGGAAGAGGCCCGTGGGTATGATACGGGTGATCCTTTTTACGATGTGAAAGTCGGGGGAACCCGTTATAGCGAACGGATGCCTTTGGGAACTGCGGAAGAGATAAAGAGCATGACCGCAGAGAAACTGGAAAACTTTTATCGAAAGTGGTATGTACCGGAATTGGCCACGATTGTCGTGGTTGGAGACTTGAATGTCGGGGAAATGGAAGGGAAGATTAAAGAGGTGTTTGGAGGAGTTCCCGCGGTAAAAACAACAGGATACAAGGAATATCCTTTGGAGTACACGGAGAAAGTGGCTTACCAGGAAATGCAGGATACGTTGATTACTCGTTCGGCATTAGAATTAATATTACCGAAAGTGACTACCGTGCAATCTACTTATGGCGATCGTTTGCAAAAGATAAAAGAACGGTTGTTGGTGTCGGCAGTCAATGCCCGCTTTAAGGCGCAGGGTTCACGGGTCTCGTTGTCCGACAACTGGTATCTGAGTGACAAAGATCATCTGGTGTTTTCTATCGATGGGGAGCATGGAACCGAGATTAAGGGGAAAATCGTAGAGGTCGTGAGTACTTTGAAACAGATTCGCGAGCAAGGATTTTGTGAACCGGAATTGGCCAGATTGAAAGAAAATGCGATAAAGCAATTAGGAAAGATTTATGCCGTCAAGAGTTCTGAACAATGGTGTGAGGATTTTGCAGACTTGGCAATCTCGGGAGAGCGTTACGTGACAGATACCTTACATAATAGTTGGCTTGCCTCTCAAATACGCGAAATTGAAAGTAAGGAATTGCAGGCCTTAGCTAGTGAGTGGTTTGGGCGTCTATCTCATGTGCGTGCAGCTTATCATTATAATCCCTTAAAAGGGGAAAAGTTGACGGAAAAAGAAATTCAGACCTCTTGGGAAGAGGGAGAAAAGGCCTCTTGTGGCGTGTACGAGTATGTGGTGGAAGAAGAGGAAGAGCGGGAGAAAGTGGATGTCCCTGAATTTTTAGTACGTAAATTTACTCCTTCCCGGCAGTTGATTGCTTCGGAACGAGTGATTGATGGGCTGGACGTAAAAGAAATTTGTCTGACGAATGGTGCACGGATTATTTTGAAACGGACGAAAGATGAAGATCGGCAAATCACGTTAACCGCTTTTGCCAAGGGAGGGGCTTCGGTGCTGACTCCCGAGAATTACCCTTTGCTGGAAGGTGTGGCGGGTTACATGGAAATGGGAGGAATTGAGAAGATGGATTATGACTCGTACTGTGAAATGTTGGCACAGGAAGAAATGGCTTTTTCCGTGACGTTTGAGCCTTACTGGCATGGGTGGATTGCTATGGCACCGGCAGATAAGATCACTGAATTATGCCATCTGGTATATGAAAAGTGTTTTTATCCGGAAAAGCGGTATGAGGATTTTGAAGATGCTAAACAAGATATGCTAGCAAGCGTGGGACAGGAAACCGTGTTGTCGAAGATGTTGAAAAGCGCACCGGACAGGCAGATGGCAGCACGGATAGATAAGTTAATGGGTAATTCTTTGGCAACAGGAAAAATGGCCGAGAGCCGTGAGGAAATAGAGGCGATGAATTTGGATGATATTGCAGACTTTTACAAGCAGTTGTATACGAATCCTAATGGATTGGTGTGTGTCGTTTGCGGGAATTTTGATATGAACGAGGTGGAACGTGATTTGGTAGCGGTTTTTGGTATGTTTCCTGCGCAAGAAAAGGTTAATGACTGGGTATTGCCGAAATTTGATTACCCGGAAGGAGGTTTCCGGGAGATATTCCCGAATGAGAATGAAGGGCAGACTATTTTTGATTATCTCTATTATGGGAATTATGAAGCAGGATTACGCAATTCATTGATGTTGAAATTGGTGAGGGATGTTGTTCGCAATCGCTTGTTGAGTGTGTTACGGGAGCAAGAATCCTTGCTGTATTCTCCATATATGTTATTATATTACAAAGGATTGCCGCGGGCCGGATATTATTTTGATATTAATGCCTCGGTGGATACCAAAAACATGGAGAAGGTGGATCAGCTATTGAAGGAAATTATTCGGGATGTGCAGGAGAATGAAGTGGATGAGAAAGAATTGGCTGCATTACAACGCTCTTTTGTCGTGACCCGGCGTGAAGTGGTAAATGATTATGCTACTGCAGAATGGAAAAAGTATCTGATGGGTGCTTTACGGGATGGGGAGACCTTGGAGGATTTGGCTCGTTACGAGGAAATCTTGTATTCGATTACTCCGGCAGATTTGAAGGATGCCTGTCGGGAGTATTTGGACATGGAGCGATGTGGTGTCTTGTTAATGCAGGGTAAAGAATCGGAATAAACTATTTTGAAGTAATAATGAAATAAATGATATAATATGAGGAGTTGTTTGACTATTTTGCTGGTGATGTTGTTGGGTTTTACCAACTACAGTAAAGGACAGGAAAAGAAGGCTTATCGCTTGTTTGATGCGAAGGGAAAGGAAATCGAATATAAAGAGATGATGAAAGTGCTGAAAGCACAGGATGTTGTGTTTATCGGTGAGGTTCATAATTGTGCCATAGCTCATTGGTTGGAGTATGAGATGGTAAAGGACTTGCATACTGCGCATAAGGATAAATTGACAATCGGGTTGGAAATGTTGGAGGCTGATAATCAGTTGATGGTAGATGAATATGTGGGACGGTTGATCTCTTCCGATCGCTTTGAAGAAGAAGCTCGACTTTGGCCTAACTATCTGACGGATTATGCACCTGTTGTGGGGTTAGGCCGTGAACACGGGTTACGGGTGATAGCCACGAATGTACCCCGGCGATATGCTAATATGGTGAAAAATGGGGGATTTGAGGCTTTGGAAAAATTATCGGCAGAGGCTAAAAAATATATCGCACCCCTGCCGATTGATTACGAGCCGGATGAAGAGGCTGCCGGGATGTTCGGTTTGATGATGATGACCTCGGGAAAGCATACCGATCCGGAGAATGTTGCCAAGGCTCAAGCATTGAAAGATGCCACGATGGGATGGTTTATTGCCCAGAATTTGAAGTCCAAATTTGTGCATCTGAATGGGAACTATCATTCGGATTTCAAGAAAGGCATTATTACTTATCTAAATAAATATCGTCCCGGTTTGAAGATCGCAACCGTATGCTCTGTGCGGCAGGATGATATAAAGAAATTGGGGGAGGAAAATGAAGGACGGGCAGATTTTTATATCTGTGTTCCAACTGATATGACCATGACATATTAGGATGTTTCGAAAATTCTTCCTACCTTTGTACTAGAAAATGAGACATGAATCCATATACATCCGGGAGGGATGCTGGTTTGTGTCTCTTTTTTTATGGGTGTGAGAGTGTCTAATCTAAGTAATTGGTGCATGGGAAGAATAAAAGAAAAAAAGCGAGTGGCGGCGGCGAGTAGGGGGCAGGTTCATCTAAATCCCTTGGGTATTGATGCGGCAATCAAGGCTTACAGGACGGCAGTTCTTGATAGCGAACGGCTAGAGGAAAAGATCCGGGAATTGATCCGTATGGGTGATTTTTGTCGGGAGGTTTGTCGGGATGAAGAAGCTCATGATGCTTATGAGCGTGCCCTTATGTTTTGTCGGGAGAACGAGAATAAACGTTCCCCTAGGTTCTGGGAGGTGGCTTGCTATTGTGCGGCCCGTATTGATGAGTTGTCAGCTCATCAACGAAAAGATTGTTCGACAATGGTCAGTCTAGTTGACTTTTATGCAGATAATTTTCCCGCTGCCTTTTAGTGACAGCGGGAAGTCGGGTCGTATGGACTAATTTTCCAAAAAGAATTTCAAATCATCATCTGCGGTCGTGATTCCGGCAATACCGAATTTTTCCACGAGTACTTTCGCCACGTTCGGAGAAAGGAATCCGGGTAAGGTCGGTCCGAGGTGGATGTTCTTTACTCCAAGATAGAGTAGGGCTAACAACACGATGACAGCTTTCTGCTCGTACCAAGCAATGTTGTAAACGATAGGTAATTCATTAATGTCTTTTACCCCAAAGATTTCTTTCAGTTTCAAGGCAATAACCGCCAGCGAGTAGCTATCGTTACATTGTCCGGCATCCAGCACTCTAGGAATACCGTTAATATCCCCGAGGGGTAGTTTGTTGTAACGGTATTTGGCACATCCTGCGGTAAGGATCACCGTGTCTTTCGGGAGTTTCTGGGCAAACTCGGTGTAATATTCCCGGCCTTTCATCCGGCCGTCACATCCGGCCATGACGAAGAATTTACGGATAGCCCCGGATTTCACGGCATCCACGATTTTATCTGCTAGTGCAAACACTTGGTTGTGGGCAAATCCTCCGATAATACTTCCGGTTTCGATGGCTTCCGGCGCCGGGCATCTTTTAGCGTGTTCAATGATTTCACTGAAATCTTTTGGTTGTCCAGGTTTGCGCTCGATATGTTTGAACCCGGGAAAACCTGCCGATCCGGTCGTGTACACTCGGTCCTTGTAATTTGCGTCCGGATGTGGGGGAACGATGCAGTTCGTGGTAAATAGCATCGGGCCATTGAAATGTTGGAATTCATACACTTGTCTCCACCATGAGTTACCGTAGTTTCCGGCGAAGTGTTTGTATTTTTTGAATGCCGGGTAGTAGTGTGCGGGAAGCATCTCGCTGTGGGTGTATACGTCCACCCCCGTACCTTCCGTCTGTTCCAGAAGTTCATATAGGTCTCGCAGGTCGTGACCGCTGATCAGGATACCGGGATTTTTCCGCACGCCGATGTCCACTTTTGTGATTTCCGGGTTCCCGTAAGTATCCGTGTTGGCTTTGTCGAGCAGGGCCATGGCGTCAACGCCATTTTTACCGCATTCCAGTACCATTTGCACGAGCTGATCGGCGGACGGTGGGAGTGTGGTGGCTACCAGCCCCCGGTCGATGAATTCGTAGATGGATGGGTTCTCGTGTCCGAGATTATAGGCGTGTTCCGTGTAGGCGGCCATTCCCTTCATCCCGTAGGTAAGCATTTCTTTTAAAGAGCGGATGTCCTCGTTTTCGGTGGAGAGAACTCCCACGTGTCCGGCTTTCGATTCCATTTCTTCCAGCGAGTCAGCCGTCCAAAAGGCACCTTCGAATGTGATCTTTTCGGGATTCCCGCCTTTGTCGAGGAAGGTTTGTTTCAGTTGTTCCCGTAACTTGATGGCTTCTTTGATTTTTTCCACAAAACGTTGCTTGTCAAAGTTCGCATTCGTGATCGTCATGAACAAACCGTCGAGAATAAAACGATCTGCCGAGTGGTCAACGGCATCAAGGGCTCTGAGTTGCACCCGGTAGTGGGCAATACCTTTCAGGATAAATAGTAGTAAATCTTGTAAGTTAGCGACATCCGATGTTTTTCCGCATACGCCGCGGACCGTGCAGCCGGTTCCTTTTGCTGTTTCTTGACATTGATAACAAAACATTTTTTCCATGGTTTAGTGTGTTTGATGAATATTTTTTCTATTTGTTTGTCGCAAATGTACGGGGTCTGTGAAACAATAGTTGTAATATAAATTACAAACGTGAATTTAATTTTCAATAATTTATACGTGCATAGATGAAAAAGGTTAAAGGTAGGATAAGGTCTTAAAAAAGAAAATGATACATTTGTGTATCATAAAAAAATGGCAGATAATGGATATAGCACAACTTTTCGAGTGCCCTTTATGTATGGGAATTCCCGAACGGGAGAGAGAGCAGTTTATGGAAGGATTTGATTATAGCGTGAAGAGTTATATGAAAGGGGATGTGGTTTTCCGGCAGGGAGACGTGTGCCGTTTCCTGTATATCTTGCTGGAAGGGGAGGTCGAGGCGGAAATGACGGATGATTCGGGAGCCATGTTGCGAATCGAGACGATCCGGGCGCCGAGAGCGCTTGCCCCGGCATTTCTTTTTGCCGAGGATAATCATTTCCCGGTGACAGCTACCGTTTCGGAGAAGGCCGACGTGTTTATCGCCACGAAAGAATCCGTGTTCCGTCAGATGGGACGTTATGAAAGTTTTCTGCGTAATTTCCTGTCCGTGAATGCGAATCGAACGACATTTCTAACCGGGCGTTTGCAGTTCCTGTCATTCAAGACGATTCGTGGAAAATTGATCCATTATATTCTGGAACTCGGCTTTCCCGATAAGAAAAAAGTGTTGTTGGGAAAGTCGCAGCAGGAATTGGCTGAGTTTTTCGGGGTGACTCGTCCGGCACTGGCCAAGGTGTTGTACGAGCTGGCTGATGAGGGGATGATTTCCGTAAATCGGCAGGAGATTATTATCTTGGATCGGGAGAAAATGCGGAGGGCTTTGAATTAACCTGTTGCGCTGTCTTTTCGGGTATGAAGGGGGAAGAGATTGCCGATTGTTGTAAAAGGGTAATGTAAATTTAAACATTTTTTCGTCGTTTTCGTTAACATGATAACCGGGCGGATGGTCATTGGGACATCTGTTTTGGGATATATCGTGAACTTAAATTGTGATAAAATGAGTCTTAAAGAACAATACTGGAGATATTCCCTCGTGGCGATTATTCTGTTGTTGGGAATTCTTATATTTTTTCAAATTCTGCCGTTTTTCAGTGGGATTCTGGGTGCCATGACGATTTATATTCTTTTGCGTAATCAGATGCTGTATTTGACGGAAAAGAAACGGATGAAACGTAGTGTCATGGCTATTCTTCTGTTATGCGAGACGATTCTTTGTTTTCTTATTCCCCTGTCGATTGTCGTGTGGGTGTTCGTGAACAAGTTACAGGCCATAAACCTAGACCCGCATGGCTTGATTGCCCCAGTGGAGCATGTGGCTGAGCTGATCCGGGAAAAAGTAGGGTATGATCTTTTAAGCAAAGGGAATATAGATACAATATTGGCAGCCTTGCCGAAGGTCGGTCAGTTCCTGATGGGGAGCATCAGTAGTTTTACCATTAACGTGGTGGTACTGCTTTTCGTGCTTTATTTCATGCTGATTGGCGGGCGGGATATGGAGGAGTACGTGAGCGATATTTTACCGTTTAATAAACGGAATAAAAAGAATATACTACACGAGTTCAACATGATCGTGAAGTCGAATGCGATCGGGATCCCCTTGCTTGCCGTGATTCAAGGGGCTGTTGCCACGTTGGGGTATTTTATATTCGGGGCACCGAGTCCCGTGTTGTGGGGATTCTTGTCCTGTTTCGCCACGATTATCCCGATTGTAGGGACGGCATTGATCTGGGCCCCGCTGGCGTTGTACATGGGGATGACGGGACATTGGGGAATGGCGATCGGGTTAGCAGTCTATGCTTTGGTCGTGATTTCGAATGTCGATAATTTGGTCCGGTTCATGTTACAGAAGAAAATGGCGGATACTCACCCGTTGATTACGATTTTCGGAGTGGTTATCGGACTTTCTCTATTTGGTTTCATGGGGGTGATCTTCGGGCCTTTGCTCCTGTCAATTTTTGTCTTTTGCGTGAACATTTTTAAAGTGGAATACCTGGAAGGAGAGGTACGGACGAGACCCAAGATATACAAACCATGATTCGTTTACAGATGGTAATGAATGGGGTGTGCTACTCTTTTTTCAAGGTATAACTATCACAATCCTGTTTCTGCTCCCGAACAATAATGTTACCCCATCGTCCCGTGGTGAGGGGATGACGGGAGTGAAAGGAGAATCCGTAATTTAGGTATGAATACCTGTAATTTGTGTACACGGGAGTTTGGTGTATTTGCTTATTTTTGCGATAGATTTATTATTGAGTTGTATTTATGAAATTAATAAAAAGTTCGAGAAAGCGTATGATATTATGGATTGTGCTGTCGATCGTGGTGATTATGGCCATTGTCGGAATTGTTTTCGTGAATCAGCCGAGTTTCGGGAGAATTCCCCGGGGAGAACGGTTGGCAAGAATTGAACGTTCGCCAAATTACCGGGATGGGGCTTTCCGCAATATACATGAAACTCCTTTAATGACCTCAGATAAGGGACGTTTGCAGGGATTACTGGACTTCGTTTTTAAGGATAAGACCGGACTGCAACCGGACTCGGCGTTGACCGTGGTGAAAACGCATTTGCGGCAGATCGATCCGGAAGAGGATATGCTGGTGTGGTTCGGGCATTCATCTTATCTGGTTCAAGTGGATGGGAAACGGGTGCTTGTGGATCCGGTGTTCTGCATGGCCTCCCCGGTGTCTTTTATTAACAAGCCGTTCAAGGGAACGGATGTTTATCACCCGGAGGATATGCCGGATATTGATTATTTGGTTATTTCCCATGATCATTGGGATCACCTGGATTATCATACCGTACGGGCGTTGAAAGATCGCATCGGGAAAGTGATTTGCGGTTTGGGAGTTGGCGAGCATTTCGAGTACTGGGGATTCGATAAGGAGCGCATAGTCGAGTTGGATTGGGAAGAAGAGGTTCGTTTAGATTCCGGTTTTATCATGCATTGCCTACCTGCCCGCCATTTTTCGGGACGAGGACTTTCTGCCAATAAAACGCTGTGGGCTTCGTTTCTGCTTGAAACTCCTTCCCGGAAGATATATCTGGCGGGAGACGGTGGTTACGACACGCATTTTGCCCGGATCGGGGATTGTTTTCCGGATATAGACTTGGCCATTCTTGAGAATGGGCAGTATAACGAGGGATGGAAGTATATCCACTTGATGCCTGATTACTTGATTCGGGCAGCTTTGGACTTGAAAGCGAAAAAGGTGATGACCGTGCATCATTCCAAGTATGCGCTGGCCCACCATCGTTGGGACGAGCCGTTACGGAACGAGATAAGCATGGCGAAAAACGACTCGTTACATGTGTTAATACCCGGAATTGGCGAGGTCGTGAGGTGGGGAGAATAGATTTTAATGTGACATATCGGCTCTCTCACCGTGTAAGGAGTAGTTGGAGTAGTAGTAGTTGTAAATATCAAACAGAATTTTTGGCCCGCCCTTGGTGAGGGACGGGCCATCCAATCGTTTGTACCTTACAAGTTAATATATTCTCTGAGAGCGTCAATATAATCCTCCAAAGCCTTCCTTCCCGTGTCGGTTAGTTGACATGAAGTGCGAGTTTTTTTCCCGACAAACTCCTTTTTCACTTGGATATACCCGGCAGTTTCGAGTTTTTCCAGTTGTACGCTCAGGTTTCCGGCAGTCGCATTCGTTTTCTCTTTCAAGTACACGAAATCCGCTGTCTCTACCGACAAGAGCAGGGAGACTATTGCCAGACGTAATTGAGAATGTAATAGCGGATCTAATTCTCTCATAGTTTTTCGGATTTATTGTTCAGAATATGTCCCGGTATGATCATCATGACAACAAATGACAGGCCAAAGTAGAGGTTCCAGAGTATGGCGGCACTGTTATTTATCGTGTAACTCATCAGCATATATATGGCGAGCACGAAACCTACAAGCGGGGGGTAGAGCAAACACTTCTCTCTGATGACTAAACCCGTGATTGCCGTTCCGATACTCGTGTACAGGAGGCATAACGGGAGCATGAACATGAAATCACATTTTCCGACAATGAATGATAGAGCTAGTATGACTAATATGGTTAACGAGAATGAGGCTCCCATTACTTGCCAGACTTTATTGACCATGCTGTCCGTGTAAGTGATGACGGTCGGGGTGTTCCTTTTTTCCTTGAACGAGAGGATGATTACCGGCAGGAACATGAGGAACCAGCCCGTCCACCACCAGGGGGTGTGGGTCATGCAGAGTAACGTGTAGATGATGATCGACAAAATAGCAGCCGTGTAGCCGTAGATGATGAAGTAATTTCCCTGACCTTTCACGAGGTTCTTTCTGGTTGCCTGTATCATTTGAGAGATGAGTTCTAAACTTTCTTTCTCTGTAAACTTTTTTTCTTCCATGTTTGTTGTGTTTGTAAAGAGGTTTATTTTATAAACTATATTCTCAAAAAAAATAGCGCTATTCTTTTTATTTATGCAAATATAAAGCAGTTTATTTTATAAACCAAATGATTTAGTGAATTTTATTCTTTCACGTGGATATTATTTTTTATTTTTGCTTGTAAATATATTGGAGGACGGTATTATGGTAAAACAGGATTATCTTGTGCGCATGATTCAAGAAATTATTTCTGCGATCGCTAGGGCTATATTAAACAAGAAGAAGATTCGTCAGCAGGATTTGGACGAGTATGACTTGTTGACCCAGCAAATGTTGGGATTTCCCGTGAAGGAGCTGGCGACAATGGATGTGCAGGAACTGATTGATCGGTATGCCAACGAGGAAGACAGGATTGGTAAGATTGAACTTGCGTCCGTGTACCTGTTGAGATTTTCCGAAGAGGTGGAGGAGGATATTTTGTTGAAGTCGAAACTGCGTCAGGATGGGATACGGTTGCTTAAATATGTGCAACAGGAAGATACTAGTTTTTCAATACAGCGGGATTGTCTGATTCGGATGTTGGAAACGAATCAGTAAAATTGGGGTGTTGTTTTGGAGGATCGGGAAAATGTTCTACTTTTATGACTTGTCATTTGGTTTGATTGTATAGAAAAGGTCGTGGTTGAAGGAAAGTATGAAAACAAAAAATAGAAGAAATGATACAAATTCAACATTATGAATCTCCCTGTGGAGAGCTGATTCTTGGTTCTTTCGAGGGCAAGCTTTGTTTGTGTGACTGGATGTTTGAAAAACGCAGGGCATCTATTGACAATCGGATTCAGAAAGCGCTAGGTGCCGATTACGAAGAGGGTATTTCTGACGTGATCCGGGAAACAATCATCCAACTCGACGAATATTTTGCTCGTCAGAGGAAAACGTTCGATATTCCGCTAGTCTTTACGGGAACGGAGTTCCAGAATTCGGTGTGGCAGGAGTTGCTGAATATTCCTTACGGGAAAACGCTGTCTTATGGAGAATTAGCGAAAAAACTGGGAAACCCGAAAGCTGTTCGTGCTGTGGCTGCGGCTAATGGTGCGAATCCCATTTCGATTTTTGTTCCTTGTCATCGGGTGATTGGGGGTAACCATGAATTGGTCGGATACGGGGGAGGATTGAAGGCTAAAAAAGGATTGCTGGATTTGGAGATGGGAGTGCAAAGTTTGTTGAATGGTATGCGGTAAATCGTGCATAATAGCTGTATTTGTGAAAATATAGCTAGGATTTGGTGAAACAAATGCAATTAAAGTCTTCGAAGAGAAGAGTGTTTGTACGGAGTGGGATAGCGATAAGGGGGGAATGGTATTTCTCGATAGTGGATGTCATTGGAATATTGACAGGGCAAGTAACGCACCAAGGAGCAAGGAATTATTGGAAAGTGTTGAAAATCGTCTATCTAAAGAAGGAAATGAACCGGTTACAATTTGTAACCGGTTGAAATTACTTGCGGAAGATGGCAAAATACGCTTGACGTATGTTGCACGTCGAGGAGGTGATGTGGCAAGAGAGGCTCGTTTGAAATTGGAGGAAGAGACGGGACGAAAAGTTGTTACGCCTCTTAATGCGAAGGATATGTTTGGCAAAAATCAACTTTGTATTCAGAAGTTTTACGTTGTTTGGTGAATACGATGCTATCAAGACAAGATATTTCCATAACATTGGGACAAAAGAAAATTTCGGGGCAGCTTAATAAGATTATTCAAAAGCTTATTGCAGATCGTTTAATCAAAAGAACGATTCCTGATAAGCCAAATCATCCTGCTCAAAAATTTCAACTAACAGAACGAGGGGAGGCCTTTTTAAATCTACTTGGTATTAAAAAGCCTGATGATATTTAATCAGGCAATAATTAGGTATATTGATTTAGGGGATATATTAGGAATAAGTTGTGGTAATAATTCTAATTTAGACGTTTGCTATATTGTTAATGGGCTTTGTCATTTTATTAGTCCTAAAATTAGGAAATGTATTGAAAAATGAAAAAGTATTTATATATTTGCATATATGATACTAAATAGGTAGGAGAGCCTACCTTGAAAATATTGTGAGTTTATTCTAATCTTAAACAGAAAATCGCCAATTTAAAGTAGCAAGATTAGACATGAAATTCACGCTGGTTAAGCGTGGGTTGCTGTCTGTTTGCTACAAGGCGTTTGGCGATGCCTCTGTTTAGATGGAATTTGCAATCCTCGCTTTTTATTGTGTAATTTTTGCTTTGGGGATTGGGCAAAATTAATACTTGTAATAAGTATGTATGATATAGGTAATAATATATTACAATTCTATCCTATTTATTCGCCATAAGTTGATCTATTTCTGAAAGCTCTTCTGGAAAGAATTCGCGAATAGAACATCCAAAAACTTTAGCAAATCTATAAAGATTATTTAAATTATATTTTTTATCACCATTCGCTGTTTCGACATTTCCAATAAAGCCATAAGAATAGCCAGCCTCGGAAGCAAATTCAGCTTGTGTCCAGCCTTTTTGTTTCCTTTTCTCACGGACTCGATTAATAACATATTGTTCTATAGGCGTACGTTCACTCATGTTTAAAAAATTAATAGTACAATGAAAAGGTATTTTTACGAATTAATCACTCACCTATAGGAATGTATGAATACTACTAGAAAAATAAAGAATTAAACTAAAAACAAATAAAAGAACCCCAAGAACTTGTCCCCGATGAAGACCTAAAAAGATTCTTCATAACCGAAACCCTATTTCTTAATCTGTCAGAAAAGCTAGAACAACAAGAGTATAACAGGTTACGTGTGTTGTACAAGCTACACAAAAGTGTACACGCCCTGTTGTTTCATCTTTACCAATGCAATTTGAACACGCATTATTTAGAAGTTTGTGAAGTATTCGAATTTCATTTCGTTGAAAAAGAAGGGAGAAAAAAGAAACACCACATGAGCGCACGTTTGTATGCCTACTCTCGCTTTACCCAACAAATCATGAATAGAAATTGATAAAATATTGTGATTTGGGCAAAGTTATTATTATCTTTATAAATGCTGTCGTAGGAGTGATATTGTTATATATACTTTTACAGATGCATT
>DYVS01000180.1:0-6707 GCA_020743075.1 Butyricimonas virosa
TGCTTGATTATCAACCAAAAGTTTGTTATTCCGATCATATATTAATCCTCGTGCCGGATATTCGGTTTCCGTCCGCTGGGAATTATTTTCAGCCATAACTTTATATTTGTCGGACACCACCTGATAGGTAAACAATCGCAGGAGGTACACGACACATACACTGATAATAATTCCTGATATAATCCCTTGTCTATACCCGAATTTGTTCATTTCAAGAATTCATTAATCGATTAAAATCACGCTTTTATTGCTGTACTTTCTTAATTCCGATGAAATAGTAGAGTAGCATGAATAACATTGAGATAAAGGTACTTAAAATAATCCGGATAATCGAGATCAGCATATCGTTAAAAGTAAAGGCCTCTGTCAAAATCAGTACCACGTTAAATAACAGCGTGGAAACGAACGTGTATTTCAGAAACCACCTGACATCCGTCAGACCTTGCCCTCCATGCGTGTCGTCTATTTCTTCCCGGGTAGAGGTCAACTGCAATAACCGGGGACGAATATAAGCGATGAAAGTAGATGCTGCGGCATGAATACCGACCGTGTTATCAGCCAAGTCCATGATTAAACCTAAAAAGAACCCGAATAACAGTAATGGTATACCTTTCATCTTATAAGGTAAGATGTAGAGAGCCAGAATATAAATGTTCAAGTAAAAATAGGAGCCAAGGTGGATATTATCCACGATTACAATTTGTAATAAAGAAAGTATTAACAAATGAATGAAATAGTTTATATTATTCATGATAGTTTATGGCTTCTAAACTTGTTTGCTCATTTTTCTTGTTATTCAATATGACATAAACATGGTTTATGCGTTTGAAATCAACGGCTAGTTTGACCTTTATCTTTAAGAAGTTCGCGGTTTCCTTGTCTACAGATTCTACATATCCCACGACAATTCCTTCCGGGAAGATTTTTGAAAGGCCGGAAGTAACAATCGTGTCCCCGGCATTAACTTCCACGTGATAGGGAATATCATTCAGATAGGAGTAGGCATAATCATTACCATCCCATTGCAAGGAACCGTAATAGTTATTCTTTTTTATTTTGGCCGAAATTCGAGAATCCACGTTGATCAAGGGGATGACTACGGCAAAATGATCACTTAAATCCTGAATAAGTCCCACGATCCCTTCCGGAGTACAAACGGCCATTTCTTTCTGAAGACCGTTTTTTCGTCCTCGATTTAAAGTAATGTAATTCTTTGTCCGGTTATATGTTGCGTTGACCTGTTTTGCCCCGATATACTCGTAAACAGGTATACTATCTTGCACAACCGTCCCATGGATAATCGTATCCCGTAAAAGCTCATACTCTTCCAAACGATTTTTCAGCAAGATATTTTCATTTGCCAAAGATTCGTTCATCTCTTTTAGACGAAAATAATCTTTTATGCTCGTGATCGTTGACGAGACGTTTCCGAATAGAGTAGAAGCACTTTCAGAGAAAATTGCTCTCTGATATTCGTTATGACGAATAATCAGAGAGAAACTTACGATTTCCAGTAATATAAAAATAATAGTAAAATGATATTTTAATATCAGTTTTATAATCTCTTTCACATCACTATCTTATAAGGAATGAGAACCTGTCCACGTTCTTTAATGCAATTCCCGTACCTCTGGCCACGGCTCGCAATGGATCTTCAGCAATATGGAATGGAATGTTCAGCTTGTCGGTCAAACGTTTATCCAACCCGCGCAACAATGCACCACCACCGGCCAAGTATATTCCTTTGTTCACAATGTCTGCATACAACTCGGGAGGCGTCTGTTCCAAAGCGGCCAAGATTGCAATTTCAATTTTAGAAATGGATTTCTCGATACAATGGGCTATCTCCTGATAGGAAACAGGTACTTCAACCGGAAGAGAGGTCATCTGATTCGGTCCTTGCACCACGAAGTCGGCAGGAGGTTCATCCAGTTCGGACAAAGCTGAACCGACATGAATTTTAATTTCTTCTGCTGTACGTTCCCCAATCTTGATATTGTGTTGATGTCTCATGTATTCCTGAATATCATCCGTCAAGTCATCACCCGCAATACGGATGGATTTATTCGTAACGATACCTCCCAAAGAGATCACGGCGATCTCCGTGGTACCACCACCTATATCCACGATCATGTTACCTTCCGGGGCTTCCACGTCCAAGCCGATACCCAAAGCGGCAGCCATCGGCTCGTAAATCATATAGACATCACGTCCTCCGGCGTGTTCGGCAGAGTCTCGTACGGCACGTAGTTCAACCTCAGTACTTCCAGAAGGTATACAAACCACAATACGCAAAGAAGGAGAGAAGAACTTGCTCTTTCCGTTTGCCATCTTGATCATACCCCGAATCATCTGTTCGGCAGCGTTAAAGTCCGCAATCACACCATCTCTCAACGGGCGAATGGTCTTTATATACTCGTGTGTCTTACCCTGCATTTGGCGAGCTCTCTCACCAATAGCAATTACCTTCTCTGTTTTTTTATCGACGGCAACAATGGATGGCTCGTTTACAACCATCTTGTCATTCATGATGATGATCGTGTTCGCTGTCCCCAAGTCGATCGCTATATCTTGTGTTAAAAAAGAAAACAAACCCATAATCAATTAATGTTTGAAGTGTCTCATTCCAGTAAAAATCATCGCAATATTATACTTGTTGGCCGCATCAATCGAATCCTGATCATGGATAGATCCGCCCGGTTGAATGATCGCGGTGATGCCGGCTTTGTGGGCAGCCTCAACACAATCAGCGAAAGGGAAGAAGGCATCGGATGCCATCACGCTCCCCGCAATTCGCTCCCCGCCTTGACGAATGGCATTTTCCAATGCCCAGATTCGACTTACTTGTCCCGGACCAACTCCCGTGGTGCATTTGTCTTTTGCAATCGCAATTGCATTAGATTTAGTATGCTTGACAACTTTCCATGCAAACAACAAGTCTTCCAGTTCTTTTTCCGAAGGACGACGATTTGTAACGTATTTCAATTCACCATCAAGCAACTGTTGATCCATATCTTGAATCAACAGACCTCCCAATACGGTTTTTGCTTTGGGAGAAGTATAATCTCTTTTACTAATATTTGATACCTGTAATAATCTCAGATTTTTCTTTTTGGTAAGAATTGCTAAAGCTTCTTCCGAGAAAGAAGGAGCTACAATCACTTCCAAGAAAATAGGGGACATGACTTCTGCCGTTGCCTTATCTACTTCCCGGTTTACCGCGATGATTCCACCAAAAATAGAAACAGGATCAGCCTCGTAAGCTTTCTTAAAGGCCTCAGCAAGAGTTGCGGCACTACCAACACCACAAGGATTTGCGTGTTTTGCAGCTACAACTGTCGGTTCTTCGAACTCTTTCAAGGTTTCTAAAGCCCCGTCGGTGTCACCGATATTATTATAAGATAATTCTTTTCCATGTAACTGAACCGCCCCGGTCAACGTACCCTCCGTCTCCTGAATTTGGGTATAGAAAGTGGCTGACTGGTGTGGATTTTCTCCATAACGAAGATCTTGTTTCTTTTCGAACGTTATGGTCAAGGTCTTCGGTGATTGAATATTCAATCGTTTAGAGAAATAGTTGGCTATTAGAGCATCATAGTGTGAAGTATGAATAAACACTTTAGCTGCTAATAGCTCTTTGGTTTCAAGTGAAGTATCTCCATGAGCTTGAATTTCTTCGATTACTTTCGTGTAATCTTCCGGATCTGTAATCACCGTCACGAAAGGATAATTCTTCGCTGCCGCCCGAATCATAGTCGGCCCGCCAATATCGATATTCTCGATAATTTCTTCGTGTGAAACTCCTGCTTTAAGAATGGTTTCCTTGAAAGGATATAGATTACAAACGACCATATCAATAGGTTCTATCCCAAGTTCGGCCATCTGTTGCTTATGTTTCTCGTTGTCTCGTATCGCTAAGATACCTCCCTCAACATTCGGGTGAAGGGTTTTCACTCTTCCGTCAAAACACTCGGGGAATTGGGTTAAATCTGAAATATCTTTCACCTGTAGTCCCTCTTCTTTCAATTTCTTAGAGGTTCCCCCAGTAGAAATAATCTCCCAACCCATAGAATTTAGCGATTTAGCAAAATCAACAATCCCACTTTTGTCAAATACACTGATTAATGCTCTTTTCGTTCTCATCCGGATATTTAATTTTTATTGTTCCAAACGTAATATTACTTGCAGACAAAGGTAAAAAAAGAATATTATTTTTTTATATAAAAAAGCGTTTCGTGCAATATTTTTCTTGCGATCGCTTTCCCGTGTTCAAAAAAACAGTATATTTGATAAATAATTGGATATTATTAAAGGTTTCGGAATAATTTATTTGTTGATATTATGAGCGATAAAGGTGTTGATTTAATTGTTTACTTACTGTTGACGTTAGGTGCGAGTGCAATAGGCTGGTTTAAGGCTTCCAAGGAGAAAAAAGCAAAAAATACACCTCCCGAATTTCATCTTCCGGAAGAAGAACATGATGATTTGGATGATGAGATTGTCGTGATTTCACAAGAACCGGAAATCCCATCTCGGGAACCTGTTTTTGCTCCGATATCAAATGGCGATGAACTTGTAGAAAGAGCGGGGAGAGAGATAAACGTGAATAATTTTGGTAAAACAGATGAAGAACGTTATGCCATGCTTGAGCAACTACAACAAGCAAGAAGAGGACGGACTAAGAAAGAGGTGGCCCTCTTTAAAGATGACGAAGAGTCTAACGAGCAACCAAATAATTCAATTACCGAACATTTTGATTTTGATATTCGTCAAGCGATAATTTCCAGCGAGATATTAAATCGTAAATATTAATTAGAAATTAATTCCGATTCCAGTGGAGAACGTGAACGAGTAAGGTTTAAAATCAATTTCTGCACTCTTACTCAAGGATTGTAAATAATATTTGAATCCCGGTTCCACTTTTATGTGGATTGATTTTGAAAGGGGATACTCGATACCGAAGCCGATATTCGTACTGATATTAAACGTTCTGATGTCCTCGGCTTCTCCCATAAATTCTTTCTTCCCATTGTAATTCACGTAAGTATGGTTACGTACCATAAAACTGGCACCAAACCCACCTAACACACTAAATTTTACTCTATTATCATTCAAATGATAACGGAAAATTAAAGGAATCTCGATAGCATCGAATTGCTGCTCGATGTTTCCGTCTTCATCCTGTTCTGTTTTTAACGAAACAAAGGTTTCGGGAGAAGAAACGGTCGCATTGGCTTTGTTTTTTACGCTACCAAGTGGGGTATAGGCATGAGTGTTAGCATTATATGACACCATATCGGAACGAGGCACATACACTTGTGCATCATCCGTCTTTTGTCCCATACGGGAATACCCCAAACCAGTTTCTATTGAGATTCGTTTAGTCGGTTTTACGGCGAAAGTCAACCCTCCACCTACATTAAAAATACCACTCATCTGGCTACTTTCATACTGGGCGGAGCGGGCATTTGTTCCACTCGTTTTATAGCTACCGGACGAATATCCGGGAGAGACATATCCACCTACAGTAAACATTTTAGCATCTTCTGATTTTACTTTATTGGTAGTCTTTACCGTGGTTGTATTTTTCCCATCCAAAAGTTCCGTGTATTTACGTTGATTTTCTATCGCATTTTGATTTACCAAAGGGATAAACCCTGCACGAACGGATGTTTTTTTCAAATCACCTTCCGGTTGCTCGTTCTCCAAACTGGTTAAAGTGGAGGTAGAAACCGGAACCGGAGCAAGATGCTCTACGGTATATTCTTCTCTTTTCTTCTTTATTTCTGGTATTGAATGAGGAGTGGAAGTAAATGCTAGTATCTTATTATTATCCTGATTGTTAATGTTTGAGTTTAGAGTGGCAATAGATGTCGGAGTATAGATGTTTGTATGTTTGCTTTGCATGAAAAATCCCACGCCGAACAATAATATTACCGCTGCAGCAATACCACTATACGTGTAAATTCGCCTTAGACGTCTTTGCTTCATCACGAAATGGGAGTTTATTCCTTCCCATACTCGTGCTGGAGGTTCAACGGAAACTTGTTCCAAAGCGTTTTTAAATAATTTCTCAATCTTCTCACTCATCTCTCAAATATGCATTTATCTTCCTTTTCAAAATTTCTTTCGCCCGTGCCAGGTTAGATTTCGATGTACCGTCGGATATACCTAATAATGCTGCTATCTCCTTGTGTTGCATGTCTTCCATGACGTACAAGTTGAAGACCAGCCGGTATTTCTCCGGTAATTGATTGACAAACTCGAACAGCACCTCGGGAGGTATGCTCACGTCATCATCAACATCATCTTCATCCACCACTTCCGGAACTTCTTCGACAACTTGCACGGATCGATTTTTTCTGAATTTCTCTAACGCCGTGTTGATGAAAATGCGTTTCATCCAACCTTCGAAAGATCCTTTTCCCTTGTATTGGCCAATGGACTCCAACACTTTGATAAAACCATCTTGCAAATTATCTTCCGCCTCTTCGCGTGATTTGGAGTATTGGATACATACGGCAAACATTTTAGCCGAGAACATATGGTAAAGTTGTTCTCCCGCTTTTCTGTCTCCCTTTTTGCATCGGTCTACTATTTTGTCCAAATTACACATTGATAACTATTGCTTAGATGCGCTATTTTGTAAATGGTTGCGTTCACTACGCGAAAAAAATGAAAAAAAATCATTATCAGCTAAAAAGCTG
>DYVS01000181.1:0-7513 GCA_020743075.1 Butyricimonas virosa
AATGAAAATTAATGAATATTTAATAGGTAAGAGATGAAAACATTTAAATATATATTAGTGCTATGTATTATGATGACGGCCATGGCCTGTGATCGTAGTGATGATTCGGATCTTGATGTTTTGCTTCCTGATAAACCTTCCTTTGATGAATCGACAGTTTATGGGAAGCGGATGAAGGAGTTTTTTGATAAATATGGGATATGGTGTCAATATCACGTTCCTGCTAATGATTTGTTTTATACGTGGACTGGAAGTGAGAACTGGACAACAAGTTCGCTTGATTATGAGTACGAAGAGGCTGATACAGAATACATCGTTAAAGCTTTAGATTTTTTAGAAAATGAAGTGATGGTAAATATGCCTGCTAGCATTCTTGGTGAATATTTAGGGTTATATATTGCTTTTGAAGGACGTGTGTTCCATTCTTGTGAGTTGGAAGATGGTCTGGATTATACTTTAAAAGAAGATTATCCCGGTATAGAAGAGGAATTTGAGGAAGCTGCTTATGGGTGGAACGGTAGTCGTTATTTACTTTTAGCCCCGGTTGGTCCTGAATTTGATAAAACAGATAAAGAAATTTTAAAACGTGAATGGACGGCTTTGATTTTTTATGAAGCATTGAAAAACTTGCCGAATCCTGATGCTTTTGAAAATAAAAATAGTGATGCGTGGGATGTTTGGGGGTATTTCTATTATGATTACCTTGTTGGAGATCATGAAAGCGGTTGGGCCTATAATGATTATTTAGGTAAGTATCAAGGCCCTTATACAGATGGCCTTGTGAGTCCGGGACCAATTTCTTCCGCAACATTGATGGATGGTTATGATGACGAAGAGAATGAAACGGGGTTCTTTGCAATGATTTACAAATGGTATGATGCTTCGAGTTGTTTGGATGCTTTTGCAGCTTACGTGGGCTATATTATGTATGCTTCGGCGGAAGAAAAAGCCGAAATCCGTTCACAAAGTGATAATATTTTGGTGAATGAAGGATTAGTTAAGGAGTATTGTAAGAAATACTTGGATTGGGATATTCCAGAATTAGGGGAAAAATGATGAATTAATTTGATAAATTTTGAAACGTGAAAAAACTATTTATTTTATGCGTGAGCCTGTTTATTGCAGGCCTCACGCAAGCTCAAACGGTCTTTATGGAGAACGAATCTTGGGCTACGGTGAAAGAAAAGGCTGTAAAAGAGAACCGGATGATTTTTATGGATTGTTACACCTCTTGGTGTGGCCCGTGTAAAGGATTAGCTCAGAATGTATTTCCGCGGCCGGAGGTTGGGAAATTCTTGAATTCTCATTTCGTGTGCTGTAAGTATGATATGGAAAAGGGAGAGGGGATCATGCTATACAAGAAGTACAAGGATAACATACCGGGATTCCCGACGATGTTAGTGATTAATCCTGCTGATGAAAGTATCGTTCACAAAGTAGTGGGGTACACGGAACCGGATGCTCTTATCGCAGCTTTGCAGGATGGATTGGATGGGAAGACGTTGGCGGTATTTCAGAAGCGGTATGATGCGGGAGAACGTTCGTTGGAGTTGATAAAGGATTATTGCAAGGCTCTTGACGTGGCGTACGATCAGGACACGAAAGAGAAAGTAGTGAGAGGATATATCGAGTCCATGCCGTTGGATTCATTGATGAGCAAAGAGTTATTTGAAATGTATTTGCCTTATATGAATGATGCTTATTCAGCACGGTATGAATATGTTATTAAAAATCTGGACAAGTATCAATATCGGCACAAGATGAACCGCTATGATATTGAATCGCGTTTGCAAAGGGCAATGTCGGATGCCGTTCGGGAGATCGTGAACGTGACGCTTGAGAACACGAATGCTGACACGTTGGCCTTGATGAAGGCGAAGGAAGATAAGTTGAAAAAACTATTACAGGGATCTGTGGTGAAAGGTTTCGGTGAAATGTATGCTAAACTTGCCATCAATGATGTGCGGATGGAAGGGAATATTTCGGTTCTTGATGCTATCCTCGATGCTGATAAGGTATTGCAAGCCACGAGAGACGAGTATGTTTTCCGTCCGGCTATGTACAAATACATGATCGAATATGCTGATGCTAAAACGCAGAAGGATATTATCAAAAAATATCTGGAATTTGTACAAAAGAAGCAAGAGGTTGCAGACGAGAGAAGTAATGGTAAAGTTACTCTTTTCACGGAAAACGATTATGATGTTTTGGCTATCGGGTACTATCGTTTGGGTGATAGGAAAAAGAGTGAAGAGTATGCGAAAAAATATGACGAACGTTACAAACTGCGGGTTGCTGATATAAAAGAGACGTTTAAAGATGAGAGAATGCAAGTCGAGATTGATGCTGAATATAACCGGAAAATAAATGAGCTTTATACAAAAATCGGTATGAAGTGATATGTTTCGTGCGAAGAATGATAATGATATCGTATTATAAAAGATAGAAGAATGATAAAAAATGTATGTTATGGATTATGTGCCGTGCTTTTACTAGGCGTGGGATGTAACCGGGAAAAGACTTACACGATTTCGGGGACGTGGGAGAATGGAAATGGAAAGGTCGTGTATCTGAAAAAGGAAATCGGGGAGAAGCAGTTCCAGATCATGGATTCTGCTGTCGTGAAAGATAATCAGTTTAAAATGATGGGGGCTATTCCGCAAGTGGATAAACGTATACTGGCACTTGGAAAGGATGAACAGGAGATATTGCTTGACGGGGAACCGATAGAGGTCATGGCCGCGCAGATGACGAATAAAAACGGGGAACTTATCGATTCTTACAAGGTAACCATCAAGGGAAGTCATGAGCAGGAAATTCTCCGTACAGCTCGGGAGCTTTCTTTGGGGAAGAGCATGATGGGGTTAGCCGGTATGTTTGCTATGGTGCAGGTAAAAGATGATTCCGTGAAATTGGATTCCACGTATAAAGCGGTGGAAATGATGAAAAAAGCGATTGATGAAAGGATTAAAAATTTCGTGGATTCGTGCAGTAATAGCTTGGCGATCACGTATGTGATCGGGAACTTTATTGCCAGGGAATATCCCTTTGAAGACGTGGAGCGTTACTATAACAATTTGACCCCGGAAGTGAAAGCTTCTTATCCGGGACAGTTACTCAAGGAGAGAATGACAAATTTGCGCTCGATCAACGTGGGTGGCATTGCTCCCGATATTGATTTGTTGGCCCCGGATGGAAAGCATATTAAGCTATCTTCATTGAGAGGAAAGTACGTGTTGTTGGATTTCTGGGCGTCTTGGTGTGGACCGTGTTTGGCAGAAGTTCCGAATGTAAAGGCTGTTTATGAGCAATATAAGGACAAGGGGTTCGAGATATACGGCGTGTCGTTGGATGACAAGAAGGATGCATGGATGAATGCGATTGAAAAGCATGATTTACCTTGGATACATGTCTCTTCTTTGAAGGGATGGGAGTGTCCGGTGGCGAAGATTTATAACGTGACAGGAATTCCGAAAATGTATTTGTTGGATAAAGAAGGTCGAATCGTGGCCATGGACTTGAGAGGTGAGGCATTGAAGGAAAAGGTGGCATCTTTTTTTAATTGAAAAAGGTGTTTTATAAAACACGAATTATTTAAAACAGTATGTATGAAAAAATGGATGATTGTATTGTTGGCAATGATTATTGTCATGCCATTGTCGTCAGACTTGTATGCGGCAAGTAAGAAGAAAAAGAAGAAAGGAACCGCCGCGGCAACTTTGCCGGCCCCCAAGAAAGTGAGTCCCTACGAGAAGTTGTTGAAGGGAAAGAACGTGGAGACTTCAAAAAGTGATTTTATCACATTGCATAAAGTAGGTAGCAAATTGTATTTCGAGATACCTTTGAAGTATATGGATCGTGAAATATTGCTGGCGTCTACCGTGACGAATGTGACCTCTCCGGAATTTTGTGACATTGGTTACAAGGCGAATGATCCCTTGCATTTGAAATTCACGAAACGGGACAGTTCTATATTCCTACGTTACGTGTCAACAGGCGTAACGACCGATAATTTGCAAAAGGCGATGAATAACGTGTACGGTGACCCGATCCTATACGCTTATGACGTGAAGGCCTATAACCCGGACAGTACAGCCGTGGTGATTGATATGACCACGCTGTTCACTACAAACGTGAAAGATTTGAGTTTTTTTGCGGATGCCATGATGGGAGGAATGGTGAAAATCTCTTCTTCCTTTAAAAAAGAGGCGTCTTACTTGGACGAGATCAAGGCTTTCGATGATAACTTGAGCGTGAAGACGGTGATGTCCTACGGGGTATCATTGAACGTGATGGGTATGATGAAATTGATGGATGATTATCCTTTCACGGCCACGGTGACCCGTTCGATCTTGCTTTTACCGGAAGATAAGATGATGCCGCGACTCTCGGATTCCCGTGTGGGTATTTTCAACAGTACGAAAACCCGTCTTTCTATCACGAAAGAGGACGAGATCGGGAGTTATTCCGTGGCTCATCGCTGGAGACTGGAACCGAAAGACGTGGAAGCTTACAAGCGGGGTGAGTTGGTAGAACCCGTGAAGCAAATCGTATTTTACGTGGATGATGCTTTCCCCGAGTTATGGAAAGAACCGATTCGTCAGGCGGTGACTACCTGGAATGCAGCTTTTGAGAAAATCGGTTTTAAAAACGTGATGGTTGCTAAGGATTTTCCGAAGGATGATCCTGATTTTGACCCGGATAACTTGAAATATTCCTGTATTCGCTACGTGGCTAATTCCACGGCTAACGCTATGGGACCATCTTGGACAGACCCGACGACGGGTGAGATTATTAACGCATCCGTGTTAGTTTACGGTAATATCATCCAGTTGATCAATAACTGGCGCTTCGTGCAGACAGCACAGCTTGATCCTTCCGTGAGGGGTAAGAAATTACCGGATGACGTGGTGAGGGCTTCTTTGGTTTACGTGGTGGCACATGAAGTGGGGCACTGTTTAGGATTCATGCACAACATGGCTTCATCGGCAGCTTTCCCGGTTGATTCGTTACGTTCTGCTTCGTTTACTCAAAAATACGGGACGACTCCTTGTATCATGGACTACGCTCGTTTCAATTATGTGGCCCAACCCGGGGATAAGGACGTGAAATTGACGCCTCCGAATTTGGGTGTTTATGATGAATTTTTGATTAAATGGAATTATAAGTATATTCCCGGAACGAGAGACGAGTGGGAAGAACAACCTATCGTGGAACAATGGGTGGACGAACACGCGGGAGATCCGATTTATCGCTATGGCCGCCAACAGATACAGAGTCGTTATGACCCGAGTGCTATTGAGGAAGATTTGGGGGATGATCCGATGAAAGCCAGCGAGTATGGCGTGAAGAATCTGAAGTATATTCTTTCCAACTTGCAAGGATGGATCAATGATGATCCGGATTATTCTCATCGTCAAGCACTGTACGGTCAGATTATGACGCAATATTACCGCTATTTGCGAAACGTGATGTATAACATAGGTGGGATCTATCTGACAGAAGTAAAAGAAGGAACTCCGGGTAAGCGTTACGAGGCTGTGCCGAAAGCACGTCAAAAAGCATCGATGGCTTGGGTATTAAAGCAGTTCAAATCTATGGATTGGTTGAATAACGCGGAACTGAAAGAACATTTTCCGTTAAGTGTCGACGGAAGTGCGATTGTCCGGAGTAAAGTGGCCGGGGATATTCAAGGATTGATCGGTAACGTGATCCTTTCTTCTCACGTGGCTTCTTCTCCCTATTCGATTAATGAATTTATGACTGATCTTTATAATGGCACGTGGAGTAATTTGTTGCAAGGGAAAGCATTGACAGAGGGGGATAAGATCCTGCAAAACACGATGGTGGATATGGTTTGTGCATCATTGAGTGATGGCGGTGCCAAGAAAAGTGCCTCTCCTTTCGGTTTTGCTCCTTCGGTTGATGAGATCGTGGCTTACGGTTTGGACGAGAGTGGTTTGATCCGTCGGTTTGCCGATCAGTTCCGTGCAGTTGATGAGGAATACGGTCGGGGATACGTGGCTTCAAACATGGTTGCCAATCAGTTCGGGACTCCCGGTTACGGATGGCAGAGAGCGGTTACCACGACGGCTATTGATGATTCCAAGGCTTATTTGCAAGATATGGCTGTGAAATCCCGGAATCTATTAAGAAGTAAAATAGGAGGAATGTCCGGAAACGCTAAAGTACATTATCAAGCTCTTCTTATCAAATTAAACAACGCGTTGAAGGACAAACTATAGTGTATGTTTTCTAGTTTGTGTTCAGAGTATGACGTCTGAAATTGATCTGGGGTGGTTCGTTTATCGGGCTGCCCCTTTTCATGTGGAATAGAATCCTTTTGAAAGCTATTAATAATTTATTAAATTCGCGTTCGATTATAATTTAGATATATATATGAGCGACAATTCCCTATTAGAGAAATTAGAGACATTTTATATTCGTTTCCGTGAGATCGGGCAGTTGATAACCGACCCGGAGGTGATACAGGACATGAATCGTTTCGTGAAGTTGAATAAAGAGTATCGTGATCTGGAACAGATCGTGGAGGCGGGAGACGAGTTGAAACGTGCGGTGAGTTCTTACGATGAGGCACAGGAAATATTGAACACGGAGACTGATAAGGAGCTGAAAGAGATGGCTGAGATGGAGATCGAGGAGCTGGATGCCAAGATTCCCGAATTGGAGTCGAAGGTGAAGATGTTGTTGGTGCCTGCCGATCCGGAGGATTCAAAGAATGTGATTCTTGAAATTCGTGCCGGAACCGGGGGGGACGAGGCCAGTCTTTTTGCGGGGGATTTGTTCCGTATGTATACGAAATTCTGTGAGTCCAAACGTTGGAAAATAGAAATAACCAATTATAGTGAAGGAACTTCCGGGGGATACAAGGAAATCGTGGCGAACATCACGGGGGACGGTGTCTATGGAATTATGAAATACGAGTCGGGAGTACACCGCGTACAGCGTGTTCCGGCGACAGAGACTCAAGGACGGGTTCATACCTCTGCGGCCACGGTGGCTGTACTGCCGGAGGCAGAAGAGGTGGATGTGGTGTTGAATCCGGCAGATATTCGGAAAGATACTTATTGTTCTTCCGGTCCCGGAGGACAATCCGTGAATACGACGTATTCCGCTATCCGTTTGACGCATATTCCCACGGGTATCGTGGTGACTTGTCAGGACGAGAAATCGCAGTTGAAGAACTTGGCGAAGGCAATGACCGAGTTGCGTTCTCGTATTTATGCGATCGAGCATCAGAAATATTTAGACGAGATTGCTACAAAACGGAAAACGATGGTTTCCACGGGTGACCGTTCCGCCAAGATTCGTACTTACAATTATCCGCAAGGACGTGTGACAGATCATCGTATAAATCTGACGCTTTATAACTTGGCTGCCGTTATGGATGGCGAGTTGGGTGAGATTATCGAGAAGTTGCAGATCGAGGAGAATACGGAGAAATTGAAGGAAAGCGGATTCTAAAGATAAAAGTTAAAAACTAAAAGATAAA
>DYVS01000182.1:0-15911 GCA_020743075.1 Butyricimonas virosa
CGCAAGCATTCCCCCATATCTCCTTTTTTGATTTAAAAACAACGTGAAAATATGTTTCATCATTTCATACCTCCTTTCAACATATCTATAATAGGACGTTTCACTGTCAAATATGCAGGAATTCCCCCCGACAGGAAAGAAAACAACAAAGCCAAAGGCAATACACTGATGAAAATAATGGTCCAATTCAATCTCGGTAATAACATCATCTGCCCCTCGATACTGTTCGAAAACACGATCCAGTCAATTCCGCGACACACGGGAACCGTCAACAGAATACCCAAAACAGTACCCGTAATAACCAGTAAAAGATTTTCTACCAGAATAAATAAAAAAGACGTTCTTTTACTGGCGCCTAACGCACGTTTAAGCCCTATTTCTCTTGTTTGTACACTTGTATTGGCCATACTCAACAAAACAATATTCAAAACGGGTACGACCAAAAGTATAAAAATCATCACCCCCACCCCGGAGAGAAATAAATCACCCCCGTACATTTTCCGAATAAACTGTTTCTCCGTGCTAATCTGCTTCACGGAGACACTCTTATCTATATTATAATATGTCTTAACAAAAAATTGATAGGCATTAGTTACACTTCGAACCATTGTTTCCGCCTCCATATTTTCCGGATAAAGAATATAAGTTTCCACCCAATCATTTGATTCATTTTTACTAAACTTCTCAGGGACCCATAAAGAAGCCTTTCCCTGTGGAGCAAAATAGGAAACATCTGCCACCACACCGGTAATCCTATACGTGTTACCTTCAATCTGAATTTCCTTGTTGATAACCGATTTATCCGGGAAAAAACTTCTCACGAAATTCTCATTCACGATCACACAAGGCATCTGCATCTCGCCTTCCGTGAAAAAATGGCCTTGCACAAACTCAAACTGGAACACGTTCCAATAATCGCAATCGACAAAATAAATACCATACTCATCATATCGTCCATTCACCATAATATCTACCGCTTCATAATGATAAGACGTGTAACGGACATCCTCTCTCACATTATTCATCAACGTTCGAATATCCGACCTGTTCAGACCTTTCACGACCTCTCCCTTGTTATCTCTCAACACGAAAGGAACACTTACAATTCGATCCGCCGCAATAGCCGGAGCCGTATCACACAATATAACGTACGCCACTTGCAACAATATCGTGATAAACACGAATGTCAGCATCGTCCCGAATACGCAAAACCCGGCATACGCCTTATGACGTACGATATTATACCAGATTGGCTTGAAATATATCCTTATCCTTTCCATACACTTCTCCTTTTACTTCAAAGTCACCGCCGGGTTTACCTTCGTCACCCGGTAAGCCGGATACCAAGTACTCAACATCGAAAACACAACCATAACAAGTATCGTTACGCACACTCCTATCCATTCCGGTAAAGTATAATCATAAATAAACACGGACAAGAGCCCCCCGGGCAAACAAGCCAGTAAAGTAACGACAACACTCTCCAGCATCACGAACACGAGTAACCTGCGGGGAGTCGCTCCCACGGCCAACCTCAAAGCATACTCACGTGCCCGCCTTTCCGAATTCTGCATAAACAAGCCAAACGTACCGATAAACGCGAAAACGAACAGGAATATCGTGGGAACGGCTTGCAACATGATATACACAAGCGCTGTATTATATGAAGCTCCTTTAGCGAATTTCATATCCATCGCGAAAGGTTGAGCTTCTTGAACAGGTATCAACCGTTGAAATTCTTTATAATAAGCCATGATAAACTCTTTCTCTCTACCCAGATATACACGTGCACAAAGTTCCCGGAACATATCACTATATCCCATAGCATTACATGGCATAATAACAGTCGGCTCCGAAGCCAAAAGAACCTGATGCTTTATCCCCGAAATCACACCAACTACAGTAAGGTCATTTCTACCCATAAAAAACTTATGTCCAATAGCTTGTGACCACTGTAATTCATCAACTAATTGTTTCGTGACCACACAAGCAAATGAACCATCCTCCAACCTGTCATCCGTGAGCCATTTCCCCTCCACAACGTCCGGACAAAACACCTTGTAAGCCTCCTCTTCAGCTCCTTTATAATTCACACGATATATCTTTCCATCAATACGCACGCTGTCATACCAGGCATTAGTTCTCATATATGGAATCATCGCCATACTCTGCGTAATCCCGACCACACAATCCAACTTCTTCAAATTCTCTATCAAAATATCAACACGTTTATCAACCTCCCCCGTATTATCGTTTATTTCCGAAAGCATATACCCGAAACAAACCGTGTTATCCGTATTCAATAATCCCGGTGAATATATCTTGCTTAAAATTCCAAAAACAGAAACGACCACCAACATCAACACGACAAAAACGACCGCTTGCTCGATGAAAATCCCGCAAAAGATCTTCCAGGAATTCCTGACTATTTTAAATACATGCCTGATCATCTATCACCTCCTTTCAAAACTACTGCCATATTTTTCTTTACCGCCAGGTACGCAGAATACCCACCTATCAGTAAAGTAAACACAAACATCATAGGTAATATTCCGCCCAATATAACCATATAATTAATGCGTGTAATTAAAGCATCTGTCCCCTCTAATACTCCATTAATACAAACCTCCTCGATCATACGCACCATCGGGAAAAATAACAACACTCCCAAAAACACTCCGATAACCACAAGAATCAGATTCTCTATTATAATCTGTAAGAAAAGTTCCAAACGTGAAGCCCCAATGGCTCTCCTGATCGCCATTTCCTCGGATTGTTTAACAGAATTCGCCACGTTCAACGTCACAATATTAATCGCCGGAATAATCAATAAAATCAAAAGTACAGCGGGTACCCCGTAAAACAGTAATTGAATACCTATACCATTCACCAAATTCTCTTTTACCGTGTATACTTTTTCCGCAGTAACTTCAACCTTTCTTCCCCGACGTGAATAATAATCCTCTAGCACACGTGCAATTCCTTGTTTAGCCGTCATAACGGAAACATGCTGTGGAAACAAAACACAAACATCATAATCATGATCCCCGCTGGGTGTAAAAGAATTATATTTATTCGAAAACCAAATTTTTTCGTATATACCTGTCGTAAAAACAGAAACATCCCTCACCACCCCTGTAATCGTGTAAACAACTTTCTGGCACTCGATTCTTTTCCCCACGGCACTCTCCCCCTTGAACAATATATCCGCAATACTTTTGCTTACCACGGCAACGGCCTGCTTATACTCGAATTCTTCTCGTGAAAACGCACGTCCTTCCAAAAATTCAAACTGGAAAACATTCCAATAATCAGCATTCACGTAATTCACAGGAATAGAAACAAACGTATGCTCCCCAAAAACATCCACAAACTCCGAGTGACTGAGTGCATACAATTCATATCCCGAAATTTCATTCATTAAACTTTCGATTTCTTCGGCAAGAACATACACGGTCTTACCTCGTATATCCCGAGAACTTCCAATTTGAACAATCCGGTCCGCATTAACCATCGGCGGCTCATTACCAACAACAGAATAAACGAGTTGCAGCACGATCGCGATAAACACGAACGCCAACGCCGTACCCAACACGTAAAAAATCGCAAACGACAAGTTGTGCCGGATATGATAGAACGCCGGGATAACATAATTTTTCCACCGATTCATAACACTAATTTCCCGTCAAACAAACGAATAATCCGCCCGGTTTCCTCTGCCAATCTCTCATCATGCGTCACCATCACGATCGTCGTTCCCTCCCGGTTCAGTTGCACGAGCAACTCCATGATCTCCGCTCCCATCTTACTATCCAAATTCCCCGTCGGCTCGTCCGCCAGAATCACTTTTGGCTGCCCGATCAACGCTCTCGCTATCGCCACCCGCTGGCACTGTCCCCCGGACAACTGCGAGGGGAAATGTTTCAACCGATGTGTCAGCCCCACCTTTTCAATTAACTCCAGCGCCCTTTTCCTGTTAGCCGATGCAGAACTTCCCCGGCGATACAACATCGGCAGCAACACGTTATCCAACACGTTCAACGACGGGATTAAATGAAAACTCTGGAAAATAAACCCCAGCTTCTGGTTACGAATCCTCGCCATATCCCTATCATACAAAGAATCCGCCCGGACATCATCAATAATCACCCAACCACTCGTCGGCTTATCCAACAATCCCATAATATTCAACATCGTACTCTTTCCACACCCCGAAGGTCCCATGATAGCCACAAACTCACCTTTCTCCACCGTCAGGTTAATATCTTCCAATGCCCGTGTCTCCACCTCGCTCGTGTAAAACGTTTTATTAATATTCTCTAAAGTTATCATACGATTTAAGTATTAATTGATTCATGATTTATTTTACCATCACAAACATAACGAACTCCAACCTAGGAAACCTCCCCGAATTATTGTAAAACTATTGTAAAATTTCACATCCTGTACATCGCCCGGATACAACTCCTTGTAAAATCAATTCTAAATACGTAATTTCGTCTCGTCCATATGGCGGCAACCATTCAACAAACGTGCATGTTGAAATGGTAAAAGGAAAGTGAATGAAACACGATTTAAGAATAATAGGCTACATTACGTTCACGATATTCATTTTATTGTGGATCAATCAATTATTCTCCGGCATTAAATTATACGAAACCGTCAAAACACGTTGGCAGACACACATGGATTCTATAATAGCATCCATTATTCCCCCGTACGTGGAAATCCTGCAAACAGACTCTGTCCAAGAACAAACACATCTCCTCTCGTCACTGGACAGCGCGTTACGCTCCCAAACTCCCGATGCCGTTCATTTCACCATCGCACGGTTAGACAGCACGCATCAAGCTATCGTCAGCTTCCGGAACTATAAAACACGTACATCCGACATAACACGAGGAAAAATCTACCCGATAAATAATCCTTCCCACGAATCCTTGGCTATTTATTACAACTTCCCGATATCCTTCTTTTTAGAGAGATCATGGCAGGACATCCTCACCATTGTCGCCCTAACCCTACTACTCGTTCTAGGCTTACAATACCTGTCCCACGCCCAACAACATCTATCCCGCCTCCAGGAAGAAATGATCAAACAAGTCGTGCATGATTGGAAGACCCCTCTCGCAAGTATCGTAACCTTATCTGAACTTGTAGAAAAGAAATCCATCCCCGAGAATGACGAAAAAGGACGAGCGAAAATCCGGCTTATCCAAGAAGAAGCCAGCCGATTGAAAACCAGTTCCCAGCAATTACTTAAAACATTAAGCGGGTTGGCCCACTTGAACATCAACCGGGATGAATTTAACCTGAAAAACGAACTTCTCTCGTTATTCGAAAAGCAACACCTCGCCAACCACGGACAAAAAAACATCCAGCTAAACCTGCGTTACCTTGTTGAATCCGAAATTATTTACGCGTCACATTTCTACCTGCTCGGAGCCCTTCAAAATCTTTTAGATAATGCCGTGAAATACAGCGGAGATACGCCACAGATCACCGTCATCTGTTATCAAAAAAGAGGAACCTTCGTTATAGAAATAAGGGACAATGGTCCCGGTATTCCCAAAAAACAACAAAAATATATTTTCAATAAATACTATCAGGCAAACAAAGACTCTACCAGCAAAAAAGGATACGGACTAGGCCTTAACTACGTCTACAACGTTATTAAAGCCCACAAGGGAAAAATCACGGTGGACAGCCCGTCGGGAAAAGGATGTACATTCACGATATACTTACACAAATGGAAGAAAAAATAAATATACTCTATGCCGAGGACAATACCACGGCCGCCATGATATACACGGAAATCCTGGAAGAAGCCGGGTACACGGTAACCCTTGCCAAAGAGGGGAACAAGGCATGGCAACTATACGAAACAGACACCTGGGATCTCCTGTTGCTTGACATGGATCTGCCGGGAAAGGACGGCCACGAACTGATTCGCCTTGTACGGGAAAAAGGGGATCAGGTACCGATCGTGATTCTCAGTTCTGTCAACCACAACCACGCCTTGTACGAGGGAGCCGACGATTATCTCGTGAAAGGGTGTAGCGTGGACGACGTGAAAGCTCGCTTGGACAAGGCTATCGCCAGAACCAAACGCTTGAACACGGAAAAAGAACAAGGACTTTTCCGCATCTCCCCCGATACCACGTTCAATAAAAACAACCGGTTACTCACCATCTCCAGCAAGCGAGAAGAGTTGAAAGGCATGGAATCGAACATCCTATGGCTATTCTGCCTTCGGATCAACGAGGTGATTCCCACCGTGGAAATGTGCGAGACGCTCTGGGGCGTCTATACCACGGACAAGGAAAAAGCCCTCACAAGATACGTCTGCCTACTAAATAAAAAACTGAAAGCAGATAAAAGCATAGCCATCCAAAATGAATTTGCTCGAGGTTACAAACTCGTGAACGGCTTGTAGTATAAAATTTCATCCCAACCCCTCAAACACATAAATTTAAATTAATGTCACAAAATGTGATATTATCACTAACATATTCTTATCAAATAGCGAGCCGCTCCCATTCCGCTCCCATTCCTCCCCTATTCCCCTCCTATAATTAAAACTAAATATTGCAATTAATTTGTTTTTTTAAAGTAATCTATCTACATTTGAAAACTCCTATATAGCATTATTTTAGTCTTAAAATAGGAGACTGGCTCATAAACACGACCGAAAGGTCAACAAAATCAGAAAATACATGGCAACATTAAACGATTCGGTATTACAAGGAGCCTCCGGGAAAATCGGGGGATACGTGGCTTACACGGTAGGAAACAAAACGTATGCCCGAAAACTAGCGGACACGATCAGTAACCCGCGTTCGGAAGGCCAAACGGCACAACGTTCAAAACTCCCCGGAGCCCAGACCATGTACCGTGCCACACGGGGGAGCCTGCTGGAAAAAGTGTACGCGCTCGCGGCCCGGGAAGAGGAACGACGTTCCGGCTACCACTGGTTCCTCCACGCGAACATGAATATGTTCGGCCCCAACGACTATATCGAATACCCCCGGTTACTCCTGTCGGACGGTAGTCTGCAATTACCTTTCGGGATGAAAGCCACGGCCGTTCATGCCGACAAACTGGAACTGGAATGGCTGGATAACACGTCAACCGTCACCGCACAAGCGACCGACCAACTGACCGTTGCCGCCATCTTTGACAACGAACCCTATCAACCCGTCGTGCTGGATGACACGGGGTACTACCGATCAGACGAGAAAGCCGTCGTACTCGTGCCCGAAGGGGCTTGGACAACGGTCCATTTGTACTGCTTTTTTGCTGCCCAAGACGGGAAACGCTACTCCCCGTGCATGTATTTTTCTATTTCTAAATCTTAACACACGAATATCATGGCAATTTTTAAACCTACCATATTTCAAGACATCTCCGGCTCAGTCGGCAACGTAACCTCCTACAAAGTGGGTAAAACTCAAATCGCTAGAGATAAACCGGGCTTCGTGAAGGATGCGAAAACCCCGGAACAATTAAAACAACGTGCTAGATTAAGCCTGATTACCAAATTGCGCCGCCGTTTCCTCAAAGTCCTATCCGTTGGCTACTGTTCCTCCTCCGGTAAAGTATGCGCCAACTGTTTCACCCGTGACAATATTCACAAAGTGAATGCGGAAGACGCAGAAAATCCCACCGTGGACTTGTTGACTCTCTCGCTCTCCGGTGGCGGGTTGCGCCTCCCCCTCATCGAAGCGAAAGTGGACAAGGAAAAGAGACGGGTCTCGTTCCAATGGAAACAACAACCATTAATGCCTTCCATGGCTAAAGAAGACCGATTGATGGGTGTGATTCACGAACGGGAAGAAAAGAAAAGCCGACTCGTGGAACTCGGAACCAGAGGCACAAGCGGGGAAAAAGAATGGCCGCTACCGGAAGACTGGGACGTGAACCGACTGGTCGTGTACGGTTTCGCTGTCAGCGAGAACGGGCAGAACGCATCGTGTACGCTGGGGTTACTCGAAACCAGCGGGGAAGCCTAATCACGAATCCATTTCCAGATTCGTGAAATCCCCCGTGATTTCAATTCTCGGCTCCGGATATTCAAAAAGGGCAAAGCGGGATTCCGTGCACCCTTCAGCATAATCCCACAACGAACTGTAAGCCTCCACCCGTTCCCCCAACGCCTGTAATTGGCGCAAATAAGCCGCGATCGACTTACTTTCCACGATATAAATCTCCCCCTCGTGATCCACTTGGGGACTATGCCGTCGTCCCGCATCCAGAGAAAAACGTAAAATACGTTTTCCCTCCTTTGTCATCCCCACCGTCTGGAACGTCATGCTCTTACCTATCCCCGGTAAGTTCATCACGTTTCGATCCGTGGCTAAAAACGGTTGCCGATATTTATCCAACAAGCCCGGCAATTCCGAGGAAATCCTTTCCGGGTATTCGAGCAATTCCAAAACCTCCTTTTCCAACTCCATGGATAAATCCCCGCACACTTTTTCCTCCAACCCCTCTTGTACCGAACGACTATTCGGGGCAAACAAGGCATAATTCTCCTCGAATCCCTTCACGGAAAAAGTGTAATAAGTCAAAATACCGATTCGATTCAAAACCTCTCTCAACCTCGCCGTATGCCCCCGACGTGAAGCCGCCACCGTAAACACGGCTTGATTGGTGATAATCCATCCGGCCTCCAGCAAGCACCGGGTAGCATGAATCACCTCTTCCGTCACCTCCAAAGGCGACTCGAAATGAGTCTGTATGAAAAATTGCTGAATCCCAACCTGCTCCGCCTTCTCCCGGAATCTTTTCAACACCTCGATCAACCCGTCATTTACACGATTCGGCAGATAAGCCAATAATCTCGATCCCAACCTCACCCGTTGAATCTCGGCATATTTTTTCCCTTTCCCACGCCGCTTGTTCAATTCCCGCTTACGCACGGCCATACGGAAAACAGCATCCAAGATTTTCTCTAACGTCTGGTTCTGACTCATCAAGGCATCCCCTCCCGTGATCAAAATATCCCGTAATTGAGAATCATGCTCGTAATACATCATCAGACGTTCCATCTTGACTTCCCATCCGTCCGTCGGCTTCAGTCGATCCAAGTTAAAATTCAAATGTCCTTTCTGAAAGTCATACATACGCTGACATAAAGCGCACAGCCCGCCACAAGCCCGTCCCATCGAATCCGGGATGAAAATGGCCACTTCGGGATAACGACGATGAATATTCGTGGCATTGGGTAACAACCACCCGGCAGCATTCGGTTTTCCCGGTTCCACCACATCCTCTTTCTCCCACGCCCGAATCTGCCCGAAATTCTCCACCAGCTCTTCGGAATAAATCACGTAACTGCGTATCGTAGAATCATCGTACCCATCCACCCGAATGCTTAACAAGGAAAGATAATACGGTGTCACGAAAAACGGAATCCCTTTCTGTTTCGCCCGGAGCAACAGCTTCATCAATTCCGGAGACAACGTGTTACCCATGAACAAGTTCAACTCATCCGGATCCCGAACGGCTAAAGCCAAATGAAACTTGTAATCCCCCCACCATTCATTCACTAACTCCCGTTTTCTTTCCAGGCTCATCTCCTCCTCAAAACGATAACGGGTGTTCAACTTATCCCTCTTCTCTATTTTCCCGATTAACAAACCACATATTCTCTCCCGGTTTTCCCTACGCTCCCGAGCGACATCCTCATCCATCCCGGTTTTCCAACGTCCTCGCCATTGATCACATCGCGCCCGATCCGGTAAAACGACTTCGTCTATCCGGTATTTCTTAAATAGATAATACCAATCCAACAAAAAGTCCGGATGTATGCCATCCCCTTCTCCCCGTAAAGCTTGCCATAACCATTTAATCGGTTCATAACGAATCTTCTCCCCCGTGGAAAAATCCCGAATATACCGGGTCTCGTTCATGAACATCCTAAAAAATCGTTTTATAGACGAAGAAGTAGAATGCGTTGTTAAAGCAAGACGTACGTACCCCCTCAAAAATTGTTCAAATTCTTTCCAATCCTTACTAAGGTTTGCACCTTGCACTATACTCGGGAACTCCCGCTCAAATAAACCCACCAACTCTATACACGAAAAACTTAATATATCTTTCTCCTTCACATTTTCTCTTTATCTTAGATTAAACAAAAACGACAAACGGATATCGCCCAAACAAGTCCCCGGAAGACAGGGTTTAGAATATTTATATAGGCAATAAATATCTGATGTTTACAAATTTAATAAAAAAAGAGAAAGTTCGCAACCAACAAAACAAAAAAACGCTGCAATCTTGTGATTACAGCGTCTTTTTCAACACTTATAGCCTTCGGAAAAGGTACTAATTCCTCCTCTGTTTATACGAAGCCCCTAAACTTTACAAACTTTATAGACCTTATGAACTTTTGACACTCTTAGTATCTCGTTTTATTATTGGCCATCTGCCAAAGCCTGAATTCCTCCCCTGCACCCTCTTCTCGTTTATTCTCAAACGGGATACAACGCATAGGACCATCCAGCACGATTTCTTTATAAATAAAAGAATCATCAAATCCCCCGACAGCGGCATCCTCCTTCGTACAGGCATAATACACCCGTTCCGGTCTCGCCCAGTAAATCGCCCCTAAACACATGGGACAAGGTTCACAACTGGAATAAATCTCACAACCTTTCAACTGGAAAGAATCAAGTTGCTTACAAGCCTTGCGAATAGCATTCACTTCCGCATGAGCCGTGGGATCATTATCCGGAACAACCGTATTCCCGGAAGTTGCAATAATCTTACCATCCCGCACCACGACCGCCCCGAACGGTCCTCCCGTCCCCTTCTCCACGTTCTCCACGGCAATACGAATTGCCTCCTTCATAAACTCCGGATTATATGCCATTTAAATTTTTGATTTATGATTTATGATTTATGATTTATGATTTATGATTTATGATTCCAGCCACACCAACGGGGTACCCATTCTGTGATTCATTCTAAATTTTAAATTCTAAATTCTAAATTTTGTCTGTTTCCCGCTTCTCCAAATCATGTAAATCCCGACCAGCACAAACGGAATGCTCAACCATTGCCCCATATTCAAGGTCATGGCGTCTTCAAACGCTTCCTGGTTCTCTTTCACGAATTCGATCACAAAACGAGCGGTAAAGATCAGTACTAAAAACATCCCGAAAAGAAATCCCTGACGATCTTTCGCTTTCGTCTTCCAATACAAATGCATTAAAACAGCAAAACTGATCAAATAACAGACCGCCTCGTACAACTGTGCCGGATGACGGGGAGTCATCGGATCAGGCATCCCGGAATGTACAAAACAGAATCCCCAAGGTAGCTCTGTCGGTAAACCGACAATCTCCGAGTTCATCAGATTTCCCATCCGGATAAAGAAACCAGCCAATGCGATTGGAATTACGGCACGATCCAAAATCCAGAATATTGATTTCCTACTTACCTTCTTGGAATAGTACCACAACCCGGTAATAATACCGATTGCAGCCCCGTGGCTGGCCAACCCTTGGTATCCGGTAAAACGGAATTCCGGTTGAAACCGAACCGGCAGAATAATTTCAAACGGATGAGCACTATAATACGCCCAATCATAAAAGAAACAATGTCCCAACCGTGCCCCGATTACCGTGGCAACTGCCACGTATATCCACAACTTGTCCAACCATTGCTGGCTTAACCCTTCCGACTTGAACATCTTCTCCTCGACCTTATACCCGCACACGAAAGCCAAAGCGAATAACAACCCGTAATAACGAATCGAGAAACCACCTAAACTAATTAATTCGGGACTAACATCCCAGTTGATAAATAATGAAACCATAATTATTTACGATTTAAAATTTATGATTGACGATTACAGAAAGAATCTAAAATCATCAATCATAAATCTAAAATTATTCTATTCTTCCCCCTTCCCGTGGCAATTCTTGTATTTCTTACCACTTCCGCAAGGACACGGATCATTACGTCCAACCTTGGGACCCACTTTCACGGGTTCAGTTTTACGGGGAGCCTGATTGGTCTGAGCGGCAGGAGCATCACTACGTCCCGTACGCATCTTACTTAAATCGGTTCGTTTCTCTTCTGCCTGTTTCACTTCTTCAGGAGCCTCAAAAGGAATTTGTCCCTTCATCAAAGTAGACACGACATTTTTATTAATCTTGTCCACCATACTCTTGAATAAGTTGAACGACTCGAACTTATAGATCAACAGCGGGTCTTTCTGCTCGTAAGTCGCATTCTGCACGGATTGTTTCAAATCATCCATTTCACGCAAATGCTCTTTCCAAGCATCATCAATATGAGCCAACATGATCGACTTCTCATAAGCCCGGATTAATTCCTCACCTTCAGATTTGTAAGTCTTCTCAAGATTCGCCACAACATTATAAGCCCGTTTCCCATCGGTAAACGGCACCACGATATTCTTGAACATTTCCCCTCTCTGCTCGAAAACATTCTTGATCACCGGGAAAGCCTGTTTAGCGATAGTTTCCGTCTTACGACTGAATGTATCCCGAACCTCCTTGTACAATCTCTCTGTCAAGTTGTTAGCAGAAGTCTTTTGGAAATCCTCTTCTTTTATATCAAAATCAACGGCAAAATATTTCAACACATCCATACGGAAACCTTCCAAATCATTAGCCTCCTTGTGTTCTTCCACCAACGCCTCGCATACATCATACATATTATTGGCAATATCCACTCCGATTCTCTCTCCCAACAACGCATGACGTCTTTTCTTGTAGATCACCTCACGTTGAGAGTTCATCACGTCGTCATATTCCAGCAAACGCTTACGAATACCGAAGTTGTTTTCCTCCACCTTACGTTGCGCACGTTCGATAGATTTGGTAATCATGGAATGTTGGATCACGTCACCTTCTTCATGTCCCAAACGATCCATCACCCGAATGATTCTCTCGGAACTGAACAAACGCATCAAATCATCCTCCAATGACACGAAGAACTGGGAAGAACCCGGATCTCCCTGACGTCCGGCACGACCTCTCAACTGACGGTCAACACGACGAGAATCATGACGTTCCGTACCGATAATGGCCAAACCTCCCGCAGCACGTACCTCTGGACTTAACTTGATATCGGTACCACGCCCGGCCATGTTGGTAGCAATCGTAACCACTTGCGATTTACCGGCCTCTGCAACAATATCAGCCTCCCGTTGATGCAACTTCGCATTCAACACATTATGCTTGATCCCCCGCAATTTCAACATACGACTCAACAACTCAGAAACCTCGACGGAAGTCGTACCTACCAACACCGGGCGACCTTCTCCAACCAATCGGGTAATCTCCTCGATCACCGCATTATACTTCTCACGTTTTGTCTTGTACACGTAATCATTAGCATCCTTTCGGATTACCGGCTTGTTTGTCGGGATAACCACAACGTCTAACTTGTAAATATCCCAGAACTCTCCCGCTTCCGTTTCTGCCGTACCGGTCATACCGGCTAGCTTATGGTACATACGGAAATAATTTTGTAAGGTAATCGTGGCAAATGTCTGCGTGGCAGCCTCAACTTTCACGTTTTCCTTCGCCTCGATAGCTTGGTGCAAACCGTCTGAATAACGACGTCCTTCCATGATACGTCCCGTCTGCTCGTCCACAATCTTCACCTTGTTATCGATAACCACGTATTCAACATCCAATTCGAACAACGTATATGCCTTCAACAACTGGTTCACCGTATGTACACGCTCAGATTTGGCGGCATAATTTTGCACCATCTGATCCTTTTTCTCTAATTTTTCCTCTTCTGTCAGGTTCATCTTATCGATCTCTGCCAATTCAGAACCCACATCCGGCAATATAAAGAAATTCGGATCTTCTCCCGCGGCCGTAATCGTATCATGTCCCTTATCCGTCAAATCGATAGAGTTCTGTTTCTCATCGATCACGAAGTAAAGTTCATCCGTAATCTCCGGCATACGACGGTTATTCTCCTGCATATAAATATTTTCGGTTTTCACCAAGGTTGCCTTGTTTCCTTGTTCACTCAAGAACTTGATCAATGGCTTATATTTAGGTAATCCCTTATACGCTCTCAACAACAATATAGCTCCCTGTTCCTCTTGTTTCCGATCTCCGCTAGCCAACAAAGTTTTAGCCTCGGTGAAAATCCGGGCAACTAACTCACGCTGCATACGCACCAACTTCTCCACACGGGGTTTGTATTCGTCAAACATTTGAATATCTCCCTTCGGAACCGGACCGGAAATAATCAAGGGGGTACGGGCATCGTCAATCAACACGGAGTCAACCTCATCGACAATTGCGTAATGATGCTTGCGTTGTACCAAATCTTCCGGGTGAATCGCCATGTTATCCCTCAAATAGTCGAAACCGAATTCATTATTCGTTCCGAAAGTAATATCTGCTTGATAAGCCTTCCGTCTCTCCGGGGAGTTCGGCTCCGTCTTGTCAATACAATCAACAGACAACCCGTGGAACATATAAAGAGGTCCCATCCACTCGGAGTCACGTTTTGCCAAGTAATCATTGACCGTAACCACGTGTACCCCCCGACCTGTCAAGGCATTCAAGAATACAGGCAAGGTGGCCACTAACGTTTTACCTTCACCGGTAGCCATCTCGGCAATCTTACCTTGGTGTAACACGGAACCTCCGATCAGCTGCACATCATAGTGAACCATATCCCAAGTAACCTCGTTTCCTCCGGATACCCAAGAGTTGAAATAAACGGCATCCTCACCGTCAATCTCCACGAAATCTTTCGTTACAGCCAAATCACGATCAAAATCGTTAGCTTTCACGACAATCTCTTTGTTCTCCTTGAAACGTCTCGCCGTATCTTTCATCACGGCAAAAGCTAAAGGTAATATCTCGTTTAAAACATCTTCCAGCTTCGTGTTAATCTGTTCTTCCAGCTTATCAATCCGGTTATAAATCTCTTCCCTTTCCTCGATCGAAGGTTTATCATTCTCTACTTTTGCTTTCAAAGAGGCAATTTCATCCTCTTCTACCTTCACGTGAGCATGAATCTTTGCTTTCAGATCAGCTGAAATTTTTCTCAACTCATCATGACTCACCCCCTTGATCTTTTCCCACTCTGCATTTACTTTGGATGCTATCGGCAATAATTCTTTCAAATCACGGTCAGCCTTATTACCAAAAAGACTTTTTAATATATCGTTAAATCCCATAGTTTTATATAATTGAAAAATGAAAACAAATTAATTTACAATTTATGAATTACGATTTACGATTCAGAAAAACATTGGCTAGCAGGTGAAAATCACCTAATCTAAAATCATAAATCAAGAAATTAGTAGGATCGTAAATCTAAAATCATAAATCCGAAATCATTCCATTTCCCCGGGAGCCCGGATGGGATTTGCTGTAATTTCCGGTACTTTCCAACCCGGTAAAACCACAGACGAATAAGTTGTATAAACTTTTACAGCATCCACGGTTTCCGCGTGATTCTGTTTATAAAAATCACCATAATCGAAATCCTCTGTGGACCTTTTCTCGGTAGCAACCGTAATTACCTTTTCGGTAGAAGAAACTAACAAACGATAGCAATCTGTCCTAACGGATACATTCCCCCCACGCACATTTATAGGCAGGGTTGCCACGCATCCGGCGACAACATACAAGGCTGCTATCAAATATTTGTTCATTTCCATACCGCCAAAGATAATGCTTTTCTCCTAACTTTCAGTTTTTATCTTTTAGTTTTTATCTTTTTAGATTCCATGATTCCCTCCTACCATCCAATACTCTTTGTAATCACAAAATCATTCAATCGCCAATCACAAAATCTTACTCTTACAGTTTTTCCCCGAAAGCCAAATCTCCGGCATCACCAATTCCCGGATCAATATAACAACTCTCGGTCAGACGCTCATCCAATGCCCA
>DYVS01000183.1:0-4652 GCA_020743075.1 Butyricimonas virosa
TGAAATCACGCTTCGAGATTTGTATGATCTTGATATAAACGAAATTGAACGGGTTGACGTGTTAAAAGATGCATCGGCTTCAGCTTTGTACGGAGAGAGAGCGGCTAACGGTGTTATTGTTATCGAGCGGAAAAAGATCTTGAATGATAAGTTACGGTTGAGTTATAATCTGGATGGAACGGTGGATTTTCCGGATTTATCGACGTATGATTATTTGAATGCAGCCGATAAGTTGGAATTTGAACGAAGAGCCAATTTGTATAATTTTGAGAATAAATATGATTTGGAAGAGTATAACCGGAAAAAATTGTTGATTTCTAAGGGAATGGATACGGATTGGATGTCCAAGCCTTTGCGTACGGGGTACACGATCGGCAATTCGATTGGAGTTAGTGGTAAAGGGAACGATATGACTTACCGTGTTAATGCCAATATAAGAAACGTGAGGGGAGTTATGAGGGGAGATTATCGTAATACTTACGGTATAAGTGTATTCTTGTCTTATCATATTGCTAATAAAGTGACGGTTTCTTACCAAAGTAATTATTCCGGGGTAAAATCAAAAAACAGTCCTTATGGTACTTTCTCTGATTATGTAACTTTGAATCCTTACGATGGTCCTTATGACGAAACCGGGGCTCTTTTGAAAAAATTAACCTGGGATGTCAATAATCCTTTGTATGAGGCGAAAGCTGGTAATTACGACAAAACATCAAGTAACACGTTCACGAATAATGTAAATATCCGTTGGGATGTGATGAAAGGTTTGTATTTGACTGCTAATGGATCTATCGTGTCCACCTCGTCTAATCACGAGATTTTTACTTCACCCACGTCTGCTGTTTACCTGAGTGAAGAGGATTTGACGAAAAAAGGATACTTGCAGGAAAGTCACAGTAAATCTTTGAACCTGAGTGGGAATTTCGTGATTAGTTATAATCAACCGATTGGTGATAATAGCTTGTTAACGGTTAATTTAGGGGGGGATATCTACAAAGATGACAGTAAGTCCCAAAGTTTTACCGGTACCGGATTTTTGAAACCGGAGTTGCATTCTCCGCAATATGCCAGTACTTATCAGGAGAATTCTCACCCCGGGGGGAGCCAACAGTTGACAACAAGAGCCGGGTTCTTCGCTTATCTCAATTTTATTTTGCATAATAAGTATTTCGTTGATGGAACGATCAGGCGTTCCGGTTCTTCTCAGTTCGGTTCCAATAATCGTTACGCTCCTTTCTGGTCGGTTGGTGCCGGTTGGAACCTGCACAACGAGGCGTTTTTGCAGAAAGAGTGGCTTAGTACTTTGAAACTTCGTTATTCTTACGGGGTAACGGGAAATATTTCTTTCCCGTCTTATCAAGCGATCACGACTTATACTTATAATCAGGATAATTACTATTTGCATGGAATGGGTGCCGTTCCCAAGCAGATGGGAAATAAGGATTTGACTTGGCAATCGACAAAGACGCACAATTTCGGGTTAAATGCGGATTTCTTGGATAGTCGTTTCAGTATAACCTTTGATTATTATATCAAGACGACGGACGATTTGTTAATCGATCAGACGATTCCGCCTTCTATCGGTGAAACGACCGTGAAGAGTAATTTGGGAAAGCAACGAAACAAAGGATACGAGTTTGATATTGCAGCAGTGTTGGTGCAAAATAAGGATTGGAGGTTTAGTCTGAAATTGAACGGTTCGCATAATAAGAATAAGATTCTGGCGATTAGTAATGCCTTGGCGGCAGCCAATGACGAGGCCAATGCATCCAGTGTAGGAAAGCCGAAAGTATTGTACAAGGAAGGGCAATCAACCACGGCGATTTATGCGGTGCGTTCAGCGGGGATTAATCCGGCTACCGGGAAAGAGGTGTTTATTAATAAAAATGGTGAGCATACCCTGACCTATAATACGGCGGACAAGGTGGTGATCGGGGATGAGGCTCCCAAATTGGAAGGTTCTATTTTCCCGATGTTATCTTTCCGGAACTGGTCGTTGAATATCAGTATGTCATATAAATTCGGGGGGCAGGTTTACAATTTGACCCGTGCGGCGAATGTTGAAAATGTCGATCCCAAAAAGAACGTGGATCAACGGGCATTTGACGAGAGGTGGAAGAATGTGAATGATCTTTTCCCTTATTTGGATATTGCGAATACGGAGTCGAGAACTAATTATCAAAGTAGTCGGTTTGTTGAGGATGATGATATTTTAGAGATCAACCGGATTGAGGTGGCTTATGAATTCCGTTCCAACTGGCTTAAACAAATTGGTTTTAAACGTTTACGGTTAGCAGCCGGGATGAATGATGTTGCTCGTTTGTCCACGGTAAAATACGAGCGGGGAACTTCCTATCCTTTCAGTCGGGGATTTTCTTTCACGATTAGTCCAACTTTTTAAATCACGAGAATCATGAAAAAATTGAAATATATACTAATTATTTTCTGTTTCACACTTCACTATTCGTGTGATAGTTTTCTGGATGTTCGACCGGAAGGGGAAGTCGTGAATAACGAACTTTTCAAGAATGCCGAAGGTTTTGAAGATGCCATTTACGGGGTGTATTCCACGTTGGCCGGCCCGTCTTATTACGGTCGTACGATGACTTATTATTTTAATGATATTCTGTCTCAATATTTTTTCTATGATTATCCGGGAGATGTTACTTTAAAGATTTGTAACTTTGAGTATAAAGATGCAACTGTTCGTCCGACGATCGATCAGATTTGGGGTGGTATGTATAAGAACATTTCCTATGTCAATAATATTTTGGAAAATCTGGAAGAACGTGATGAAAGTTCTTTACCGCTGTACAATGTGTATAAAGCGGAATGTCTGGCTCTGAGAGGTTTCATGCATTTTGATATTCTTCGGTTATTTTGTGAAAATATCGTGAATAACCCGTCGGCACAGGGTATACCTTACGTGGATAAATATGATTTGAAAGTCAGTCCATTTTTAAGCGCTGAAGCCGCTTATGGAAGAATTATTGGCGATTTGAAGGCCGCAGAGGAGATTATGTCGGAAAACGGGGAATATTTTGAAAATGCGGATCAACAGAATAATGAGTTTTTGAAGGATCGGCAGATACACATGAACTTGTATGCCGTACAGGGGATGTTGGCTCGGGTGTATTGGATGAAGGGGGATTTAAAAACAGCCGCCGAGTACGCTCAGAAAGTATTGGATTGCGGGTACTTTGAATTGGCCGATAAATCTGAAATAGAAGATTTGGTTAATGGTGTTCTTTCTCCTAAAGAGACGATTTGGGGATTATTTTCTGCAACGTTTTACACGAATGTCAGGGCTAATCTTTATTTGACGGGAAGTTCCTCTTGTTTGTTCTTGAAATCCGATCATGACGATACTTATTTGGCTGACAAAGAGGGGACGGATTACCGATATGAAAAATGGTTTAAGAATTACAGTGCGATTGAAGCGAGCGGAATGCGTTGTGTTAAAATATTGGACACTTACGAGCTAACTTATTCTACTCGCCCGGATGCTCGGGTGAAAGGGATAAATATGCTTCGATTGCCGGAATTATATTATATCATTACGGAATATTATTTGAGTTTGGAAAATCAGGATGAGGCCGTGAAGTATTTTGACAAAGTATTGCAATCGAGAGGGTTGACAGGGTATGCAGATCGTCAAGGAGCCACGCTCACATTAGAGAAAGTGATTCAAGAGAGGAGAAAAGAACTTATTTGTGAAGGACAGTATTTTTTCACGCAGAAAAGATATAATCAAAGTATTTACGAGCCTAAGAGCGGTAAACTTTATCCGGCTTCTAATGACATTTATGTATTCCCGCTTCCGGAAAATGAAACCGAATACAGATATTAATTGATACGACTATGAAAAAAGGATTTATATATTTATTACTTTTTAGCGGTATAGTTTCGTTATTTTCCTGTGAAGATACCGATTACCAGATATATGATAAGAGTCAGAAGGATAAGTTGTTTTTTGCAAAGGATTCTCTGCAATTCACTTATGGGTTAACTCGTGATCAAGATGTAGATTTGAATGTGGAAGTGGATTTGATCGGTTTCGTGAATTTGTCACAGAACCAGGTATTTAAAGTCGAGATTGTAAAAGAAAAGACAACGGCTCAGGAGGGGGAACATTTTACGTTATCCTTGGAGAATATAATGCCCAAGGATTCCGCAATGGCATTTATTCCTTTGGATTTTCATAAACTTAATCTCGAAAAGAATAAAGAGTATATGTTGACTTTGCGACTGGTGGAAAACGAGAATTACGTGCCAACGGATATCCGGGAGTGTGTGATTTTGTTTAGCAACAAGGATATCGAGGCTCCCGTGTGGTGGCGTTCTGACAAATTGGGTGATTATAATCAAGAAAAGTTAATCCTGTTTGTGGATTATTACCACCAGTCTAAGGAAAAAAGTCCGGTTATCTATGAAGCAATTCGAAAACAATGGGGTGAAAATCTGGATCAGGGGACGGCAACCAATTTGTTGACCATATATAAGTATCAAGGGTACCTGAACCGTTATATTCTAACCCCAATGTATGAATATTATTTTGAAACAAACGATCCGATGTATCAAATCCCTAATCCTAATAACTAAGCCATGAAACGAATTCATAATATCATATCATTTTTAGTCATATTGCTTTT
>DYVS01000184.1:0-4737 GCA_020743075.1 Butyricimonas virosa
TAAAATTTCTTTACCTTCATTCCTAATTTTATTTGCAGGGAGCAAAGGTAATGAATTTTAATCTACGGGCTTTCTATTTTCTTTTAAAAATGCAAAACCGTACTATCGTTTGTCTTGGGGCTATATCTATCGTGTCATGTTGTCGTTATTTCTTCGTTATTCTTTCGTTCTATAGAGCGAGTGTTTATCGATAGTATATCGAGGAGATAACGAATAGGTGTAAGAGTTGGTGAAACTCAGGTGTTTATTAAGTTTTGAGGAAAAATGTATTTGAAAATTTGCATCGAAAATCTTTATGAACTACATTTGCCCCGTTCATTTGTCTAATATGGTCCTCTCTGTTTAAGAGGCGGACGTTTAGGAAAAGGGCGTCTTATTTAATTCTTCGGGCAAAGATCACTCCGTGGATGATCAGGAGGCGCAGCTTTGTCGTAGAGTGAATGAATAAAAATTATGTGATGCTTAAATTATCCGATAACGAGCTACATTGGTATGTTGCAAATACTTGTCGTCAGGAGAAAAAGATAAAACAGCGTTTGGATAGCATGGGGATTGAGAATTTCATTCCGTTCCAACAAATTGCACGAAAAATTCATGGTGTTGATAAATTAATAGAAGTACCGGTTATTCCTAATCTGGTATTTATTCATACAACCTTAAAAACTTGCATGTCATTGATTCAAGAATATGCTTTTGATATGCGTTATTTGAGGGATCGGGAAACGGGAAACTTCTTGATTGTTCCCGATAAACAGATGAATGATTTCATGTTCCTGCTTGACTTCTCCAAAGAAATGGTGGAGGTGGTGAACGAGAATCTGAAAAAAGGCGATAAAGTACGTGTCATAAAAGGAGATTTTGCCGGGATCGAGGGCGAATTGATCCGGGTGAAAGGTCATAAAAGAGTGGTCGTAAGGCTAGAAGGGGTCGTGTCTTTAGCTACAGCGTATATTCCTGGTAGTTTTCTGGAAAAGATAGAATAGAAGAATGAAAAATGATTTTTTTCATGACTTGTACATGACCATTCGGGATGTACGAGTAAGGGATTGTTCTGCAATGTCATTATCTCATTTGCTGCATGGTTATTTATCCGTGTATGCGATGGTACGGGTTTCTCCCACTTTGGAACGGGAGTATGGAACACTGCAGGAAATTCATGGGCGGTTGCGTGAAATAGCAAAGGAATTGTCTAAGACAATGAAAGATACCTCTATCGAGCTGGACGAACGGATAGGGTACGTGGCAGATTTGATGGATGCTTATCAGACATATTCAGATATGGATCTTTTGAATGAGGCGTTGGATGTGGCTTATCGGATATTGACCGTGGATGAGAAAGGGGAGATCGTGATAGCGGGTAGAACTCCTAACGTGTGTCGATTGCTTTGTAATTGCTACTATTTTACGGGGGAGGAGTGGTGTTTGGAAATGGCGAAAGGGATTGTAGGAGATTACGATAATCTAGAAAAAAAGCAAGCGTGGCAATGGTTGCGAGCTGTGAGTTGTTTTAAGAATTTGTCAGAAGACATGATATTTTGGGCGAGATGGAAGCAAGAAGAGAAGGAGGTATTGGGTAATATCATTGTTTCTATAGAAAATATCGGAATCGTAGGTAAAGAAACTTTTTGTTTCGAGCTATTGGGGATGTGGGAATTGAAGGGCAAAGGGTTTGAATTATAATTGAAATAGTTAAATATATCATGAAGAATTTTGCTTTGATCGGGGTGGCCGGTTACATCGCTCCTCGTCATTTACGTGCTATAAAAGACACGGGTAATCGTTTGGTTGCGGCTTATGACAAGTTTGACAGCGTGGGAATCATGGATAGTTTTTTTCCTGAAGCGTCCTTTTTCACGGAGATGGAGTTGTTTGATCGTTATTGTTCCCGGATAAAAGGTGATGATAACCGGGTGGACATGGTTTCCGTATGCACGCCTAACTACCTGCATGACGCTCATATTCGTTACGGGTTACGCTTGGGTGCTGACGTGATCTGCGAGAAACCGCTGGTGTTGAACCCATGGAATATCGATGCTTTGGCCGAGGTGGAACGGGAAACCGGGCACAAGGTAAACAACATCCTTCAACTTCGCTTGCATAACTCGATCAAGGCCTTGAAAAAACGAATAGACGAGGGTCCGAAAGATAAAGTTTACGATGTGGATTTGACTTATATCACTTCTCGCGGTAACTGGTATTACACGAGCTGGAAAGGTGACGAGCGCAAGAGTGGAGGTGTGGCAACGAATATCGGTGTCCATTTTTACGACATGTTGACATGGGTTTTCGGAGGGGTAAAGGAGAACATCGTTCACGTGAAGAGCCATGACCGGGTGGCCGGGTATCTTGAACTGGAACGTGCTCGTGTTCGTTATTTCTTGAGCATAAATGCCGATAACCTACCGGAGAATGCCGTGGAGGGAGAGAAACGCACCTATCGTTCCATCCGTATCGAGGGTGAGGAGTTCGAGTTTAGTAACGGTTTCACGGAGTTACACACGGAGAGTTACAAGCACGTTCTTTCTGGTGAAGGTTTCGGTTTGGACGAGGTTCGTAATTGTATAAATATCGTTCATCATATCCGTAACGCTGAACCGATAGGTTTGAAAGGTGATTATCACCCGCTGGCTAAATTGCCGTTGGTAAAACATCCTTTCGGCTGGAGTCGCTAAATTTAAATATCAACCCCGGTTGTTAATTGAAATTTTCAATTTTCAACTTTCAATTTCCAATTGTATGTATAACAAGTTAGTCAATAAAGAGGCCAAACTGGCCTTGGTAGGTTTGGGTTACGTGGGGTTACCCATTGCGTTAGAGTTCGCCAAGAAGATTCAAGTAATCGGTTTCGATATAAATGAGGAGCGTCTAGCCAAGATGCGTCAAGGAATAGATCCGTGTAAGGAGTTGGAGCATTCAGCCTTCGAGGGGGTGGATATAAAATTCACGTCTTCCATTGACGAGTTGAGAGAAGCCTCTTTCTTTATAGTTGCCGTTCCTACTCCTATAGATAGGCATAATCAACCGGACTTGACCCCGTTGTTGAGCGCAACCCGTTCCGTGGCTCGCGCCTTGAAAAAAGGGGATTACGTGGTTTACGAGTCAACGGTTTATCCCGGTTGCACGGAAGAAGATTGCTTGCCAATACTAGAAGAAATTTCAGGCTTGAAGGTTGGTCTTGATTTCAAGATCGGTTACTCGCCGGAGAGAATTAACCCCGGGGAGAAAGTACATACCTTGCCTAACACGATCAAGATCGTTTCGGGCTGTGACGGGGAGGCTTTGGATATTATCGCTAAAGTTTACGAGTTAGTGGTGAAACCGGGCGTTCATTGCGCTCCTAATATCAAGGTTGCCGAGGCCGCCAAGATTATCGAGAACACGCAACGGGACGTGAATATCGCCTTGATGAACGAGTTGTCGATCATCTTTAGCCGTATCGGGATCAACACGTATGACGTGCTGGAGGCCGCCGGAACAAAATGGAATTTCTTGAAATTTTACCCGGGATTAGTCGGTGGACATTGTATAGGGGTTGATCCTTATTATCTGGTTTACAAGGCTAGCGAGTTAAAATATCACACGCAGATCATCAGTGCCGGGCGTTTTATAAACGACACGATGGGAGGCTATATCGCAAAAAAACTGGTGAAGAAGTTGATCGGGATGGGTAAAGGGATTCTAGGAGCTCGTGTGTTAGTTATGGGAATGACGTTCAAGGAAAACGTGGCGGATATACGTAATTCAAAAGTGGTTGATATAATTAACGAGTTAAAGGATTTTGGTGTTGACGTGGATGTTGTTGATGCTTATGCCGATTCAGAGGAAGTGAAACAGATGTACGGTTTCGGGTTAATAGAAAAGCCGAGGAATAATTATGACGCGGTGATCGTGGCCGTTTCTCATGATGCTTATAAAGACTTGGACGAGAAGTATTTTAAATCATTGACTTACGATAACGCTGTGCTAGTGGACGTGAAAGGAATGTACAGGGAAAAGATAAATGAGTTGAAATACTGGAGCTTGTGAATATCATTTTCTTTTGTACAAGAAAATAGAAATGATAGTTTGAATAAATGGATCTGAGGTAGAGTCTTATTTGTTTATATTGCGGGTAAACTCTGAAAAGATGATACAGATTTATTGATACGAAATTCCGATTTAAAAGAAGGTATTCAGATTGGTTTGTGTATGACAGTGAAGTAGAAACATACTCCCTGAAGATTTATATGATTGGTGAGGAAGGGGGAATATTGTTGTACAAGAGGCATGTTACTTGGAATTTGTTTGATTTGACAAGTAGCTGTTACTATGTTACACATGATTTTTCCTTGACAAAGAGATTATAACATTATTGAATGAACTTATTGGATAGGTCGAATTATTGAAGAAGGGTATTTATTCCTGTTTGAAAAAATCACCTAGAGTATAATTTAAAAAGAGAATTTTATATTGCAATTTTTCGGGAAATTTCATTCAGCACATATGTGTATCATTAAGTATACTCTAAAAATACTGAATGGATAGTGGGGTATTTGGAAAAATACTTGGAAGAGGAGTGCTGTCATGATTTATTATCCATTACTTTTACTATGAGTAAGGTTCTTTTAAATCTATATCTTGTGTTATCGGGAGGATTTATGTCCAAAGAGTTGATAAATTCAGTACTCTCTTTACCGAGGGTTACGGAATTGACTGAAGTGCGATAAAATTTTGTGATGGATAGGATTGGGAAATTGT
>DYVS01000185.1:0-6359 GCA_020743075.1 Butyricimonas virosa
TATGGCGTCACCATGATTATCGCGTATAAACTCTCGAATTTTACCTATTCGTTCTCCGGCAGATTCCCCGACATATTTTGTATCCAAACGAATTATTTTCTCCACGGGAAGAGCCGGACGATCAAACCACATTTCTCCCAGCAAATCTATTTGTTCCTGGATAGTTATATTTTTAGGGCTTAATGCATTTTTCAGGTTACGTACATCACTAACAGACATACAAAAGCCATCAATTCCTACTTTAGTTCCAGATTCAAGCACTTCAGCCAACCATTGAGGATAATCGACAGCACCGGGAATACGCAATTTATGGAGTTTTATGCCGGAACCGTCCAATTCTTTCTCTGCTTGAATAAAATAGCGGGTGTCAGTCCACAATCCAGCCTCGTTTTTCGTGACCACAACAGTACCATATGACCCGGTAAAACCGGAAATCCATTTTCTCTGTTGCCATGGAGCGGGAAGATATTCGCTATTGTGAGGATCTGTTCCGGATATGATATAAGCCGCAATATTTTCTCGATCCATAATGCGTCTTAATTCGATTAATTTCTCTGGTATATTCATGACTATATTTTTTTATTTCTCAAATGTAGAGTTTTTGTTGAATATAACAAAATAGAGGAAAATTACATTTGTAAAGTCGTCGTGACGAAAGCTATGTGTTACATTTGTAATGTACGTACTGTTGCAAAAAGGGGAGATGAGTACACAAATGTAATCATTACAAGTGTCAGCTAGCTCAAGGTGTTTCACGAGTTAACAGTTGTAAACAAATGAATCTATAATATTGAATTCCAATAAATAAACGCATAATATATGATGTTTATATTTAATAATGATTTAACCATAATAACGAATTCAGAATATGTCCGTTGTTAATTTGATTTAAATTCAAATTATAATTCACTAATATTCAGTTGTTATTAAACGATAATATAAAGTTTAAGTATAATATTATCCACTGTAACGAATACGTGTAAGTTACTGATTATTAATAATTAGTATATCTCACAACATAAGCGGCACAATTAAAAGATATAAATACTATGAATCATGTTGATAACAAGTATATTACAACCATAGAATATAAATTGACAAATATCATCACGAATCATTGATTACATTTGTAATTATTGTAAATTACACATGTAATTTTGATTTCTCGGCACAAATGATTACATTTGTAACTCTTGATTTTACAAAATAACAGACCTATGCAAGAACGTTTAAATCAAATTATCGAGAAAAAAGGATTGACTGCAACAAAGTTTGCCGCCATGATTGGAGTAAATGCTTCTACAATTTCCCATATTCTTGCAGGTAGGAATAAACCCGGTTTTGATATTATCAATAATATAGCCAAAACATTTCCGGATCTCAATCTGACTTGGTTGATCACAGGAAACGGATCAATGGATAATTCTCCTATACAAGAAGAAAAAAATCCGGTAGTAACCGAGCCTACGTTATTTGACATGGAAGCGACGGAAAAACAAAATACACCTATTATGTCTGATAAAAATGTAAAATCAGAAGAAACAAGAGATCCGATAACATCCGTCAGGTCTTTAACGAAACAGACAAAAAAAATAAAACGGATTATATTATTTTTTGAAGATGGCAGTTTTGAGGACTATGAGAAAGAATAAAGAGAATGAGTCAAAAATCCATAAAATCGAACGGACTTTTGACTCACTTTCTTTTATTGTCTATTTTTTATATCAAGCCGATAATCTCTTTTACAGACTTGAAACCGTTCTCATCCAAGTAATCGTTAATTCCATCGATCACTTTTATCGTTATAGTCGGATCGATAAAGTTTGCCGTACCGATCTGTATGGCCGAGGCTCCGGCCAATAAAAATTCTATCGCATCATTGGCGCAACTTATTCCCCCCAAACCAACTACTGGAATTTTCACGACTTTGGCAACTTGCCAAACCATACGAAGTGCAACAGGTTTCACGCAGGGACCGCTCAATCCTCCTGTAACTGTACTCAATACAGGTTTTCGAGTTTTTACATTGACAGCCATTCCCATCAACGTGTTGATGAGTGATACAGAATCTGCACCAACTCCTTCCACAGCCAAGGCAATTTCCTGTATACTAGTGACATTAGGAGATAATTTGACCATTAAATGTTTTTTGTAGACTTTTCGAACTTCCTTGACAACCTCTGCCGCAGAAACACAACTTGTTCCGAATGCCATACCACCTTCTTTCACGTTAGGACAAGAAATATTCAGTTCGATGGCCGGGATATGATCCAAAGTGTTGATTTTTTCTGCCGTGGCAACATAATCGGATATAGTTGAACCGGATACATTCACCAGTATATTACTGTTTATGTCTTTTATCGTCGGGTAAATATGCTCGATGAAATAATCTACACCTTTATTCTGCAGTCCCACGGCATTCAGCATTCCGGAAGGAGTTTCGGCCATACGAGGGTAAGGGTTGCCTTCACGATGTTTTAACGTTGTTCCTTTCACGATGAACCCACCTAAACGTTCTAAATCAATAAAATCCTGGAATTCAGTCCCATATCCGAAAGTTCCGGATGCTGTTAACACGGGATTTTTCAAGGATAAGCCGTTGATATTTATATTTAAATCTGCCATTTTAAATCTTTTATATTGAAAATAGGACCTTCCGTACACACGCATTTGTGACCTTCTTTCGTGTCGGTTACACAACAGAGGCATGCTCCAATACCGCAAGCCATCGTGTTTTCCAAGGATACTTCACAATTGATGTTATTCTGGTTCGCATACCCCGCAACTGCTTTCATCATCACTTCCGGACCACAACAATAGATATGATCAAATTTTTCTTTCAAAACGGAATGTTGCGTGACATATCCTTTTTCCCCGAAAGAACCATCTTCAGTTGTATAGTATACCATGGCATATTTTTCGTACTCTTCTTTCCGAAGAATATCTTTATCTGTTCGGGTACCAATCAACACGACAGGCGATAAACCCTGTGCTTTCATGATCCGGGACAAATGCAACATGGGAGCTACTCCACAACCACCACCGATAAGCAAAGGTCTACCGGAAGTGGGGATAGAAAAATGATTACCAAGAGGTAGCATCACGTTCACTTTATCACCAATTTGTAATTCGCCCAAGGTTGACGTTCCACATCCCACAATTTTGATGAAAAGGTAAAGTAACCCGCGTGATTCATCCACGTCATGCACAGAGATCGGTCTTCTTAAAAAAGTCGAGGGAGAATGATCCACCCGCACATTCACGAATTGTCCCGGCTGAATTTCAGGCAATTCATCCGAATGTAACACCAGCAAAATGGTGTCGTGATTTAATCTTTTGTTCTCAGTAACAGTGAAATCTATTAACTTCTTCATATTTAAATATTCCAAATGAGCAATATCTGTTATTTATTCTCCTGCAATTTCTCTGCAAGATATTTCCCCGTATAAGAGGCTTCACACGTTATCAATTCCTCCGGTGTACCCTCGAAAACGAGATACCCGCCTTCACTTCCTCCTTCCGGTCCCAAATCTATAATATTATCGGCACATTTGATCACATCCATGTTGTGTTCAATAATTAGTACCGTGTGTCCTCGCTCTATCAAGGCATTCAGAGAATCCATCAATTTATGAATATCATGAAAATGTAATCCCGTGGTCGGTTCGTCAAACACGAAAAGGGTAGGTTCCGCGTTTTCCTGGCTAAGATGGTAAGCCAATTTTACTCGCTGGCTCTCTCCGCCGCTCAACGTGCTGGATGCCTGGCCTAATTTTATATATCCCAAACCGACATCGATTAGTTTTTGCAGCTTGCTAACGATACTTCGCTCACTATGACTTGTCCCGGAAGAGAAAAATTCAACTGCCTGGTTCACGGTCATCTCTAAAATATCGTATATATTCAGGCCCTTGTATTTTACTTCAAGAACTTCATCCTTGAAACGTTTTCCTTTACAATGTTCACATTCCAAGTAGACATCCGCCATAAATTGCATCTCGACCTTGATGATTCCTTCCCCCTGACACTCTTCACAGCGACCTCCCGGCACGTTGAATGAAAAATGTGCCGGTTTGAACCCGTTTAGTTTCGATAATTTTTCGTCAGCAAATATCTTACGTATATCATCCCACGCTTTCAAGTAAGTAACCGGATTAGAACGTGAAGATTTACCAATCGGATTCTGGTCAATAAATTCTACTCCATGAATAGAATCCACGTTCCCGCTCAAGCGGTTGAAACTTCCTGTACGGTCGGAGTAGTCCCCATAATATTTTTTCAAGGCTGGAACCAGAATTGTCTTGATCAATGTACTCTTGCCAGACCCACTTACCCCAGTTACGGCTGTCATTATCCCCAAAGGAATTTTGACATCAATATTCTTAAGGTTATTTTCTGTGGCACCGGAAAGGAGTATGTAACGATTTGATTTTCTCCTTTTTGCCGGAACAGGAATATTCTTTTCTCCATATATATAATCTGCCGTAAGAGTGTCCGCTTTCTTCAAGTCTTTCAGTGTTCCCTGGTACACGATTTCTCCACCCAATCTCCCGGCCAAGGGACCGACATCAATAATTTCATCCGCGGCTTTAATAATATCCTCGTCATGTTCGACTACCACCACGGTGTTACCGATATCACGAAGACGATGAAGTACCTGTATCAAGCGATCCGTATCCCGGGAATGTAACCCGATACTCGGCTCATCCAAGATATACAAGGAACCGACAAGAGCTGAACCCAACGAGGTCGCCAGATTGATACGTTGCGACTCTCCACCGGATAATGAAGAGGATAGACGATTTAGCGTCAAGTATCCAAGACCAACATCCAATAGAAAATCAATCCGGTTATGAATATCCGGAAGGACTCGTGCGGCAATCGTCTTATCGTGTTCGGATAACTGAAGATGGTCAAAATAGACTTTCAGTTCCGAGATGGGCATATCCACGAGTTCCGTGATGGACCGGTTGTTTATTTTCACGTACGTGGCTTCTTTTTTCAAACGAGTCCCGTGACACACCGGACATTTGGTCTTTCCCGTGTATCGGGCAATCATTACACGGTTCTGTATTTTAAACTTTTTGGACTCTAGGTATTCAAAAAATGCGTATATCCCGTTTTCACTATTCCAAAGAAGATCTTTCTCCTTGGCCGTCAGCTCAAAATAAGGGGTATGTACCGGAAAATTTATCTTGTGAGCGTGTTGTACGAAAAAATGTTTCCACTCGCTCATTTTTTCTCCCCGCCAGCACATAACCGCATCATCGTAAACACTTAATGATTTGTTGGGGACCACGAGATCCTCGTCGATCCCGAGTATCTTCCCGTATCCCTCACATTTCGGACAAGCTCCGATGGGGGAGTTAAAGCTGAACGTGTTAATGGTCGGTATTTGGAATTCAATACCATCGGCCTCGAATTTATTTGAGAACGAACGGGTTACACCATCAATATCAATATAGCAAGTACCGTTTCCCTCGTAAAGAGCCGTCTCGACGGAATCCTTTATCCGGGACACCGTGTCTTTCTCATTATTTATCCGGGTCCGGTCTATCACGAGAAACATCTCTTTCGAAGAGTCTACCGGAATATTTTTCTCTATGAAGTCGGAAATTCGTATAAACTCATCTCCATATTTTATTCGGGAGAAACCTTGATTAATTAAAAGAGGAAGATTTTCATTTGTCGTCTCGGCTAATTTTGCCATGATAACAACCGTTTGATCGGTATGTCCTTCCAGAATATACGAGTAAATATCATCCACGCTATGACGCTTAACTTCTTCACCCGAAATAGGGGAGTAGGTTTTACCGATTCTGGCATACAATAGTTTGATATAATCGTAAAGTTCGGTGGATGTTCCCACGGTTGAACGCGGGTTCGAGGTATTCACTTTTTGCTCGATTGCCACGGCAGGCGGGATTCCTTTAATGTAGTCACATTCCGGTTTGTTCAATCTTCCCAAAAACTGACGCGCATAGGAAGACAAGCTTTCCACGTAACGTCTTTGTCCTTCTGCATATAACGTGTCAAAAGCCAGTGAAGATTTACCACTTCCGGAAACTCCGGTAATCACGACAAACTGGTTTAACTTGATATTCAGATCTATATTTTTCAGGTTGTGAACCCGTACTCCTTTCAACTCAATGCTCTGCTTACTCATATATGTCCTTCCAAAATATATACAAAGATAAGACTTTTCGCAAAAAAAGCACCCTTTGGGGGTGCTTTTAGCGTTTGGAATATGTTTGGAAATACGTTTAAGTCTTGTTAATGACTCGTTTTAATTATTCGGAAACTACTTCGAACTCAACATCAACTTTCACTTCTCTGTGAAGTTTGATAAGAGCGGTGTA
>DYVS01000186.1:0-9572 GCA_020743075.1 Butyricimonas virosa
ACGAATCATATTTCACTCCAGGAACAGGATGCGCCAAATAACAGAAAGCAAGCTTATAATCCGGGGATGGAGCAGCATAAAGGAATTCGAAATATCCAGTAGAATCAAGAAAAATAGATTGATAAACGGTATCATTCACAAGCATTTTCACCAACAAACCGTATTCTATATATTTACCTTCAACAACCCCACGCACTCGTAACGTATCCTGTCCGAAAGAAGGCAAAATCATTATTATTCCGAACACACACACGAAAATAAATCGTTTCATCCCGCACTTCATAATACACGTACTACTCATTTCCTCACAAATAAAAGGTATTCTCATATTATTTCATTTTATCGATATAAAGATACAAAATATTACGTAAGTTTATAATCATAACGTAGAAGTGTATAAACAATCGTGATAAAGCCATAAAGCCAAAAGTTACGCAGAGTTACGAGAGAAATTAAAATACTTAAAAACTCTACTTATTTTAGTGTCTTGATTCAAAGAAGTATCTAGACTTTTTCGTATCTTCGTTTATTGATAATTAGATAAAGAAAGGAGAATTGACTATGACAAGCATGGAACTTGAAGCTTATAAAGCGGAACTAGCACGCAAGATACTGACCACCGACAGTCGTCAAGTGCTTGACGAGGTGAAACGCTTACTTATTAAGCTGAGCAAAAAAACAAAGAAGAAAGAAGAAGAAACGATTAGTAAAGAAGAAATTCTTGCCGGGATTGATGCGGGATTGAAAGATATAAAAGCAAAAAGGACAAGACCTGCTACAGAGTTACTTCAAGAATTACGAGATGAACTATAATATTGAAACCTCTGAATCCTTTGACAAACAAGCTAAAAGATTGCAAAAACATTATGCATCATTCGTAGAAGATTATAATGTATTACTTCAAGAATTAAAGCAAAACCCACAAGCAGGAACCGACCTTGGTGGCGGTCTTCGAAAGATTCGTATGAAAATCAATTCCAAGGGAAAAGGAAAAAGTGGTGGGTGCACGTGTGATTTCATTCACCGTGATTGTTTCCCAACAAGAAGCCACGCTTAATCTTCTTTATATCTATGACAAAGCAGAGCAGGCTTCTATCAGCAAAAAAGAAATAGAAGAATTACTCCGTAAAAACGGATTAAAATAATCAAGATTTCATTCTAAAAAGTGGTTAGAGGTGCGACTGGCAAAAAAATAAACTGGGCGACTCTGATTATTCCAAGAATTTGACTATCTTTGCACAATTTTTAATCAAACCGCATAAAGATAAATTCTATGGCAATCTATTTGGACGATGTATCAAGAACTTTCGGAGAATATTTGCTTATTCCCGGTCTGACCACGAAACAATGTATTCCAAGCAACGTTTCATTGAAAACTCCCTTGGTGAAGTATAAAAAAGGCGAGAAATCAGCTATCGAACTGAACATTCCTTTTGTTTCCGCGATCATGCAATCGGTTTCCGACTCGGGATTGGCAATCGCGCTTGCCCGCAACGGAGGATTGTCATTTATCTTCGGCTCGCAACCTATCGAGTCACAAGCAGAAATGGTTCGCAAGGTAAAGAAATTCAAAGCCGGATTTGTTACCAGTGATTCCAACATCACCCCGGAAGCCACGTTGGCTGACGTATTGGCTCTAGTGAAACGGACGGGACATACCACCATGGGAGTAACGCACGACGGAACGCCCAACGGTAAATTACTGGGATTGGTAACCAGCCGGGATTACCGCGGGGAAAAAGACCCGAAAGACCGGAAGGTAAAAGAATTCATGACCCCGTTCTCCAAACTAACCGTGGGAGAAATCGGCATGACTCTTAGCGAGGCCAATCAAGTTATCTGGGATCACAAGTTAAATACATTGCCGATTATTGATAAAGATCAGAACCTTGCTTATTTCGTATTCCGCAAGGACTATGATAGCCACAAGGATAACCCGAACGAATTGTTGAACACGACGGACAAAAAGTTACTGGTGGGTGCGGGTATCAACTCCCGCGACTACAAGGAACGAGTTCCCGCATTGGTGGAGGCTGGGGTTGACGTTTTGTGTATCGATTCGTCCGACGGTTTCTCTGAATGGCAAAAAGAGACGCTACAATGGATTAAACAAGAATATAACGGCAAAGTGCTCGTAGGAGCCGGAAACGTGGTTGATCAAGCCGGGTTCCGCTATCTGGTAGAAGCCGGGGCCGACTTCATTAAAGTGGGTATCGGTGGAGGTTCCATCTGTATCACCCGCGAACAGAAGGGTATCGGTCGCGGACAAGCGACTGCCGTGATCGACGTGGCAAAAGCCCGTGACAAATATTTCGAGGACACCGGTATTTATGTACCAATCTGTAGTGACGGTGGTTTGGTACACGATTACCATATGGTGCTGGCTCTCGCCATGGGTGCCGACTTCTTGATGATGGGACGTTATTTTGCCCGCTTCGACGAATCTCCAACCAAGAAACTAATGGTGAACAACTCCTACGTGAAAGAATACTGGGGAGAAGGTTCTAACCGTGCCCATAACTGGCAACGTTATGACATGGGTGGTAGCGAATCGCTCAAATTCGAAGAAGGCGTGGATAGTTATGTACCCTATGCCGGAAAATTAAAAGACAACCTGGATGTAACCATTGGTAAAATCCGGTCGACCATGTGTAGTTGTGGTGCCACCTCTATCACGGAGTTACAGAAGAATGCCAAAATCACATTAGTATCTTCGACCAGCATCGTTGAAGGAGGAGCTCACGATGTTATATTGAAAGATCATAATAGATAATATCAAGAAATCCCGGATTAACCTCCGGGATTTTTCATTTCTCTTCCTGTTGGCAAGTATTACAGTAATAAATACTACCTCCCAAATAATTCTCCTTTAATATATAATCCCCGCAATGCACGCAACGGGTTCCCACGGTATCTTTAGACAAGTACGGAACATAACCTCCCTTTCGATCAAACAAATCCTTCTCGGAACAACGCCCTCCCTGCCGATATATCTCCTGTAAGACTTCCTTAACATGCCCAAAAAGTTCTTCCCTTTTCGTTTGTGAAAGAGCCGCAATTTTCGTCTTCGGATGCACCCGAGCCAAATACAGAATATCTTGCAACACGCCATTTCCCAAACCGGGAATCATTTGATTGGTAGCCAAAAATGCTTTGGCACTCTTTTTCTGAACTTCTTCAGTGTTAATCAAAGACATAAAATATGTCTTGTCAAAAGCGCCAGACAATATCTGCGGTTTATTTTTCGCCCCTTCATAGTATGCCATCAAGCCCCCCTCGAAAGAATCCCCCACAAAACACAACACGGCACCGTACATCCTCACAGAAACGATAACGCAACTCTGATCTTCAAACCCGATCAACAACTGGTGTTTGTTCGGTAATGTCGCCCCAGGCTCGTAATAACGAAGGTTCGCCCCATCGCTAAACACTAGCTTGGCATCCCCCACATTTATCTGCACCATTCCTCCATAGGCACAAGCCCCACACACCATTTTACCGAGTAACATTTCCGGGTATTTCTCGGGATCCCCATTGAAAAAAGCAAATTTATGCGGGGTATTATAAGGTATAACATCTGTCACGACCTTTCCTTTAATAACCCGGTCTAACTGTTCCGACAAACAAAACGCTTCAGGTGCTTCTATCATTATTCCATCATTAAAATTTATACTCTTTCTTCCTCAAATATAATCTAAAAAACAATACAAAACATTTTATTGCCTATCTTCGTTAAATCAAAAAAATACAATTATGAATTATAAAGTAACACATTATCCTACTCGGCAACATTTTGAAATAGAACTAAAAGGTATGACGGCTTACGCTGAATACAGGTTGACTAACGATAGTCTTGACATCATTCACACGTTCGTTCCCCCGGCTCTTGAAGGCAAAGGAATCGCAAGTGCTCTCACGGAAGCCGCTTATGACTACGCGAAAGCTAATTACCTGAAGCCGAAAGGTACTTGCTCTTACGCTGCCGTGTGGCTAAAACGACATCCTGAATATTTGCAATAACTAGGAATATACCTTATTACTCCTACCCCATGTAACGACAATAAATATTAAACAGTTCCCTGGGCATTTTCAGCAAATGTTTAAATTTTATGCGACTATCCCCCTTCTCCACCCAAGTATTCAATGGTACTTCATGAATGATCCGGTCATAATCAGCGTGCTTTTCCCGTATTCGCAAAATTAACTCCACGTCAAAAAGCCAACCGGAACGAAATTCCTCACTAAATCCCACGGGTATCAACTCTCTTTTCAAAAGCTTGGCTCCGCATTGGGAATCATATACCGGAAGTTGATATAACATTGAAACTAACGTGGCAAATCCCCGCCCCAAGTAATGACGATACGCTTTCCTCTGTACATTAGCTCCCAGTCGTTTCAAACGGGTTCCCATCGTCATACACACTTCCGGTTGCCTGTCCATCACCTCTGCCAGCAAATACAAATCCTCCAATGGCGTGGCTAGATCAGCATCCAGGTACCCCACTATATTGTAACGATTCAAAGAACTGACATATAAAATCCCACTCCTGACAGCCTCAGCCTTTCCCCGGTTATCCACATTGTCAACCAACAAAAAACGCCCCGGTTCCAACTCCACAGCCCGCCGTAAAACCTCGGAAGTATTATCCTGACTACCATCGTTCACGAAACAGAAATCAAAACGTTCCTCCTTACCCACAAATTCCCGAAAGACTTCCAACTCCAAACGTTGCGCCTCGTTATAACACGGGATAATGACACATATCTTTTCCATCTATAATCGTTTTATTTCCGAATTTCCATTTCTTTCGACAAGAAACGCTGTAATTCAATCGCCTCCCTGTTTTTCGGGTCCAGTTCAATCGCCTTTTGAGTCATTTCTGCGGCAATAGCCCGGCGTCCCCGCGCAAATTCACATAGCGCACGTAACAACACAAACTCGCTATCTTCTTTAATCCCATTCATCTGTTTTAACAATTTTTCTGCCTCTTCCATGCGTTTCTGTTGAATCAAAGCCCGGAGTTCAATCTTCTGCAACGCCTCTTTATCCCGCCCTTGTTCACGCAACAATGACGTGACCTGTTCCAACAACTTGTAATTACTCACACGACAGTAACATTCCGCCAAAGCAAGCAACACCCGCTCGTCTGCCCGTTTGGCCCTCACTACCTTCTCGTAAGGCTCAATGGCTTTCGAGTAACTCCCGTTTCGCCGTAAAATATCCCCACCCAAGGCTAGAGCCTGCACGTTTCCACCGTTATATCTCAACGCTTTATTGACATAGTCCAGTGCCTCCTTATCCTTTTCCTCCGTGTAATAAATCAATCCTTTCAAATAATAAGAAGAAGATGCCACGTTATTTTGAGCTAACATCGCATCAACTGCTTGATGAGCCGTCGTAAACTTTTTCAAATCCAAAGCACTCAATGCCCGGATATTCAACGCATCCATCAACTGCGGCTGCCATTTCAGAGATTCGCCTGTACACCGAAGGGCTTCCTCCGGCTTGCCAATCGTGTAATACATCCGAGATAAACGCATCCACATTTCCTCGTTCCACGGGTGATCCTTCAAATAATTCTCCAGCTTTGCAATCGCCTCCGGGTATTTCTTCTGTTCTTCCAATTTGATCGCCTCGTAATCTTCCCGTGACTTTCTTTCTCCCACCACGCACATCGGTAACCCGTCAGCATCCACCGAGTACAAAAAGCCCTCTTTCACCGGGAAAAGACCATTTTTCAACTGAAAACTATTGATATACACGTTATCGAATATCATGTAATCCCACTCCTTACTGAACTTATCGTAATATCGGCTATACACGATGGTTACATTCGTATCCTTCCGGAAATAATGTTGTAAGTTTGCACTATGATTTGTCACGATCCGTAGAGGACGTCCTTTATAATCCACGTTCTTCTTGAACCAATCCACCCCTTTTTTCAAAGAATTATAATAATAGTCCGTTTCATAATCCCCATAAGCACCTCGTAAGCCTCCTACCAACTCGTTAAAATAAACATAGTCATTGGGATGATTCACAGCCATGTGACGCACAGGTAGGAATAACAACCCGACAAACACGACCACCATGACACCCTTCAAATATTTAGGGGAAACAGACAACATTAACGTCCAGAACCGGGCTGCCAGCAACACCATGAAAGGCATCACAAACAGTAAATGACGAATTCCTCCATACAAATTCGATTTCTGATAAATGACCCAAAACACGGGAAATACCAGCGAGAATAAAATAAAGAATGATAATAGGGAGAATTCTCTCTTCCGGAAAACCATGAAAAAGAGATACCCGATAAAACCGATCACCACGACTAAGGGTGACCCGATCATCAAATATTTCGGGGCGTAATGAACAGGCAGCATATTCGACATCATCTGTTCTCCCTCGAATATCGTCCGCAACCCGATATTATAATTCGTGAATTCCTTCAAAGATACGACCACATTAGCAAACGGACGAGCCAATGCAAAAGGCCACGTGATGATAGACAAGAAATAACCGACAAACAGGACAAGTATAATCAAAAACAGGATGTTTTCAACTTCCTTACGATATTTCATAAATTTATAGAACTCCTTGAACCCAACCCATAAAATATAGAACAAGCCACCATACATCAACAAATACGGAAACAAAAGTAAGCCCCCAGAACGGGTTCCCAATGCCAAAGCGATTCCCAGCATGGCACCGATCATGTGCCGCAGTTTGACCACGGGATAACGATCGAACATCCGCACGAAATAGTATATGGCAACCAAGTATCCCACGGCAAATGGAATGTCCTTCAGGTTATTCATACTATGCCCAAAAAATCGAGGAGAGAAAAAGAGTAACAACATGGAAATCAGCCCACACAATCCTCCCCCGAAACGTAATCCTAGCAGACCGATCGCAATTACCCCCAACGCTCCCACCAAGGCACACACGACATGGCGCACAGCATAGACATCATCCGCACCAATTATATTAGCCACAACAGCCGCAACAACCTGCATCGAATTACCATAAAGGTGTAAAGCCGTTTGAGGCTGATTCAATGCAGCCTTATCCCCTTTCGTGAAGAAATCAAGCACATAACCGGAATGTCGGTGATCGACAAACTCATCCCCGCTAATCCCGTAATCCTTACTGATATAAGGCATATAGAAAAAGACGAATAAACCGAATAACAACATAAACATCCGGTATGTCATGTCCCGACGAGCTCGACTCGAACCATCAAACAACATGGTAAAGAATCGACCTGTCGTCAAGAAACGAAAAGGTATTTTCCAAAAATAATTCATAGCTGGATCCGAAACATTTTCCGCATCCTTCCAAGTAATAGCGGCCTCCAAAGTCCCGAATTTCACAAACCATTTCTGCAAACTATAACTCACTGCCCGCAATAAATTCCCATCTAGATCATTTCCCGCATAAGCCTTCATAAACAAAGACTTGTTACCAATCAATACAGGAGAATCCGTGATGATCCGATCACCTCGCCACAAGGCGGCATCCACAAAACCGAGCCACAATTTACGTTTCCGATTACTCACGTAATAAACATGATCCTTTCGCCCCGCTTTCTCGTAAGCTTGCCCGAGAGTATTCAACACGGGCAGTGTCACCCGATCCAGATCAACAAGCATGATATCCTCAGCCTGAACCTCTCGTAGTATGTTTAGAAACTCTTCGTGCTGACAACCAACCCGCAGCAGGATGATATTCTCCTGCAACAATTTTTTATCGATATTGCAAACGGGTAATTGAAAATCGGCATTTCTCGTGAAACCCACTACCTGAATTGACTTATTTACGACTTCTTCCACTGTAAAATTTGTTACTCTACTAGTTAATATATTTTACCGCCCACTTATGACCTTTAACGGGTATAAAGATATAAAATAAGTTATCAACTCACAATACTCTTTCTGTCATTTCATTGTCAGATTAAAACGTCGTAACACGCTCGAATTATGACGTTCTGTCAGTAAATATGACACCAACCATGTACACTGTAAGAGATTTTTATGAAAATAAGTCTTATTTGTGAACTGGCACACCGTTTGATAAAAGATAAATGTTCTTGAAACTATTCAGGGACAAAGAACGAAAAAGTAAATAGAAAATAATAACATTATAAATATTAAACAATATGGGAAAGATTATTGGTATAGACTTGGGAACCACGAACTCTTGCGTTGCCGTGATGGAAGGTAACGAGCCTGTGGTAATCCCGAACAGTGAAGGTAGGAGAACAACACCATCTATTGTTGCTTTTGTTGACAATGGCGAAAGAAAAGTAGGTGACCCTGCAAAACGTCAGGCAATCACAAACCCGACGAGAACAATATATTCGATCAAACGTTTCATGGGTGAAACTTATGATCAGGTAGCTAAAGAAATTAATCGTGTACCTTACAAGGTGGTAAGGGGAGAAAACAATACTCCGCGTGTTGAAATCGGTGACCGTAAATATTCCCCGCAAGAAATTTCTGCCATGATTCTTCAGAAAATGAAGAAAACAGCCGAAGATTACCTGGGACAAGAAGTATCAGAAGCGGTAATTACTGTTCCCGCATATTTCAACGACGCTCAACGTCAGGCCACGAAAGAAGCCGGAGAAATCGCCGGATTGACCGTTAAACGTATTATCAACGAACCGACAGCCGCAGCATTGGCTTACGGGTTGGATAAACAGGATCAAGATATGAAAATCGCCGTCTTTGACTTAGGAGGAGGTACTTTCGATATTTCTATCTTGGAATTAGGAGATGGAGTATTCGAGGTAAAATCTACCGATGGTGATACTCACCTAGGAGGTGATGATTTTGATGACGTAATCATCAACTGGCTGGCTGACGAGTTCAAGAAAGACGAGAACGTGGATATCCGGAAAGACCCGATGGCCCACCAACGTTTGAAAGAGGCTGCTGAAAAAGCTAAAATTGAACTTTCAAGTTCAACCTCCACGGAAATCAACCTGCCGTACATATTTCCGGTTGACGGAATTCCAAAGCACTTGGTAAGAACCTTGACCCGGTCACAATTCGAGCAATTAACGGATCACCTGGTACAAGCTACTATCGAGCCTTGCCGCCGTGCATTGAAGAATGCAAACGTGAGTGCATCAGACATCAGCGAGGTAATCCTAGTAGGTGGTTCTACTCGTATCCCGGCTGTTCAGAAGAAAGTTGAAGAGTTCTTTGGCAAAGCTCCTTCCAAGGGAGTTAATCCAGACGAAGTAGTAGCCGTAGGTGCTGCTATCCAAGGTGGTGTATTGACTGGAGAAGTAAAAGACGTGTTGTTACTTGACGTAACCCCGCTTTCTTTAGGTATCGAAACTCTAGGTGGAGTGATGACGAAATTAATCGAATCCAACACCACGATCCCGACCAAGAAATCAGAAGTATTCTCCACAGCTGCCGACAACCAACCATCTGTTGAGATTCACGTGTTACAAGGAGAACGTCCTTTAGCAAAAGACAACAAGACAATCGGACGTTTCCACTTGGATGGACTACCACCAGCCCCACGTGGAGTACCACAGATCGAGGTTAGCTTT
>DYVS01000187.1:0-5088 GCA_020743075.1 Butyricimonas virosa
GGGAGGAAAAACGGGAATCCTGTATGGGTATAAATACGGGGGACGTTTGATACGTACGAATGAAGAGTTGGTTGCCTTGAAAACGGTTAATCCGGAGACCGGACAACAGCAGTATTACCGGGATAATAATAATTACGAGCGCCCGGGCGATTTGTATATTATGGATTTGGATGGTGACAGACAGATTACGGCAGATGGTGATCGTACGGAAATCGGTAATGCGAATCCGGATTTCTTTGGGGGATTCGGAACAACGCTTTATTGGAAGGGATTGATGGTGAATGCTACCTTCACGTATTCGGTTGGTGCTGATCGTTTTTATGATGAAGAAAAGAGCAGTGCCGGAGACATTAATTCGTATAATGTTTCGAAAAATGTGTTGAAGTCATGGACGATGAATCCGGGGGTAGATAGAGGTTATCCAAGGGCCATGTATTATGGCTGGGGTTCCAATTCCATTATTACGGATCGTTATGTACATGATGCTTCATTCTTGAGATTATCGGCGTTGAATATCAGTTATCGTCTACCGAAACGATTATTCGGATCTAGTATCGTGGATGCGATTGATCTGACATTCCAAGCCACGAATCTATTTACTTGGACCAAATACCCGGGTATGGACCCGCAAGGGAACTTTAGCACGTCTTACAGTGCTTTTTATAATATGGGTATTGATTATAGCAGTTACCCGTCTGCTAGAACCTATAATGTGGGAATAAAAATAACTTTAAAATAGGATATGATGAAGAAGTTAAGTTATTATATCATGTTGTTGGGAATTGTTTTCTTTACTTCATGTGAAGATTTTTTGGATCAGGTTCCCAAGCATAATTTGACATTGGATAATGCCGTGACGGACTATAGCGGGGCGAAAAATATTCTTAACGGGATGTACGCTATCGTGGCTTCCGGTTCAGAGTTCGGAGGGGCTACCTGGTGTCGGTTGTCTTCACAGGGTGGATTTTACTCGTCTTACACGACTCATTTCAATATGTCCTATAAAGAGGGGTCCAATGATATGAGTGGGACATGGAAGTCTTATTACACGTTAGTCAACTCGGCCAATGCAGCAATAGAGGCGATTTCGAATCTGGCAGAAAATAAATTTCCGACTCCGGAACGTAAATTGGAAATGATAGCGGAAGCACGTTGTATGCGGGGGTGGGCATATACAAATTTATTCTGGTTGTTTGGAAGATGGTGGGATGCGGATGATTCGGCTTATGGAATTCTGTACCGGGATAAGATGGCTAATTTGAGTAATTTGCAGGTCCCTCGTATAAGTGTGGGTGAGTCCTACACGAAGATATTCGAGGATTTGGATGATGCTATTGCCAATATGCCGGATTTCACGACGTCCCGTTATTTATCCCGTCAAATGGCGCAGGTAATGAAAGCGAAAATATTGCTTTACCGTGGAGTGATGAGAGGGTCTACTCAAGATTTGAAGGATGCTTTGACATTGGTTGAAACCGTGAAACGGGATGCTCCTGCAGCTTGGCAGATGGAGACGGATATTGCCGCCATGTATGAAGCCGGGTGGGATTCGAAAGAAGTTTTATGGGCAAGATACTTGGGAGATTTTGCCAGCACGACCACTTACGAGTTCGATTATTCATATAATATAGGCTACAATAATACTTATTCGGATATTGCTACCGGATGGTTGAAAGAAGATCCTCGCTATGAGGTAGTGATGGATTCAGCTAGAGCTCCGGAGACTTGGGATACAAAGAAAGTTTTTACTCCCGTGAAATTGTATCATGGAGGAAGGTATGATACAAAAGATGCTCCTTACGCTACTTATTATTTCCGTTACGCTGAATTATATTTGATGGAGGCCGAGTTGAAAGCCCGTTTGGATGACTATTCTTTAGAGGATGCCTTGAAGCCATTGAATGATATGCGGGCATGTCGCACGAATCCGGTATTACCGGCTCTATCTCCCAGTAACAAACCGGCTCTTTTGAGAGCCATATTCCGGGAAATTTGGGTAGAACAGTTCTTGGAGAACGGAAGCGAGTATTTTGCCGCATTGCGATTTATAAATGACACGGATGCCAGTGCCGCCCAGAATAAACCTTGGATATACACGTTGAAGCCGGATGTGAATTTCACGGAGAACCAATATTGTTGGCCGATCCCGGAAAATGAACGGATTAAAAATCCGTTAGCCCTTCAGAATCCTGAACTTGGCAATTGATCCAGATGTCCGATAAACAATAAAAAAGAGATTTATGAGAAAATGGTATTTTATATTTATCCTTATTGTAGGATTGGCTGCATGTTCTGATGATAAAGACGTGCTTGCGCCTGTACCCAATGACGTGACATTAAATGAACTGTCACTGGAGCGGTTTACACACATAATCCCCGATGGCGGTTTTACCTCAAAAGCCGCCCATAAGAATTCCGTGACTTTTAATACAAAGAAAAATAATGACGGAACGTATGCAGGGTTTGCTTATTCTAACCGGAATAATCGTTCTTTCACGTGGACTGCCACGCAAGAAGCGTTGGATTCTAATATTTATAGTGTTTATACCCGTTTCCCGAATGCGAATGAAATTTATGCCGTGGGGAGAGTGGAAGGGGATGATACTTATTTTACGTTGGAGTCTCCGGCGGTAGTGGAACATATTCTAGTGGCGAATACAACATACGTGTATCTGGCTTTAGTGTACGGGGATCAATACGGGACGGAAGAAGAACCCGTGGCTAATCCGAATATCCCGGGTAGTGCCAATAAAAAAGGCGTGTGGTACACGAATGTACCGGGAGGAGTCAAGAAGATGGTGAACGAGGATAAGGATTACTATAAGTTGATCGTAACGGGATATAACGGGAGCACGGAAACCGGGCAAGTGGAATTCTATTTGTGTACCCGGAAGGGTGATCCTAGTCATCCGGATTGGAGTTTGGTAATAAACGACTGGTATAAAGTAGATTTGAGTTCTTTAGGCGTTGTTTCAAAAGTCGTGTTCCATGTTGCTTCATCGGATGTTGAAGAAGGGACCGGTAGAATGAGAACTCCCCCGTATTTTTGTCTTGACGGGATTAGGATAAAGAATTAGGCTCTTTTGTGAACAGGGGTTGTTCTGACTAATGTAAGATGGCCCCTGTGTTTTTTGGATTAAAAAGTATCGTATGAAAAAAATTGTATGTTTATTTATCGGCGTGTTTACCTGTGTTCAATTATTTGCGCAGGGAGTTGGTTTTAAATCAATCTCGTTAAAAGAGGCTTTGGAACAAGCAAAAACTCAAGGGAAAATGGTGTTTGTAGATTGTTACACGACTTGGTGTGGTCCGTGTAAAATGATGACAGAACAGGTGTTTCCCCAAAAGGAAGCCGGGGATTTTTTCAATACTCATTTCGTGAACGTGAAATTTGATATGGAGAAAGGGGAAGGAAAAGAGTTATCTACACGTTTTAAAATTAGGGCATACCCAACATTTCTACTTTTGGAACCAGATGGAACGGAGAGATACCGTATTGTTGGTGGTGGAGAACTCGAAGAATTTATTGGGCGGGTTAGTCGAGGACTACAAGAGAAAAATTCTTTACCCGTGTTGGATAAAGAGTACATGACTGGTAAAATGTCGAAAAGAAGAATGCTTGATCTCGTGATGACATTGCAGGATGCTTATGATGCAGATCGGTTGAAGGTTGTAGCCGATGAGTTGGTAAAACGTTTGACATTTAACGAGAAAGTTTCTACTCCTTATTGGGTGATATACGAGGACAATTCTCTTTCTCCTTTAACGTCGGATAATTTCTCATTCTTGTTAAAGAATAAAGCCGCCTTTGAAAAAAACGTGGGAGAAACAAAAGTAAATCAAAAGATCGCATCGGCGTATTCGGGAATGTTATATAGCTATGTTGCCGGTTTTGCTAAAAAAGAAGATATGGCCCGGCTGGATGTGATGAAACAACAGTTGGATGAATATGATTTACCCGATAAAACGTATCTCCAAACGAAATTGGCGTTGGCTTACGCCCGTTGTAACGAGGATATTGATCAGATGATCACTCTATTGAAAAAGGAGATTTATAATTTGCCACAAGGAGAATTATGGACCTTGGCGACATCTTTGGATTTTGTGAAGAAACAAGGAAATAAGGCTCAATGGCAGCAAGTGGCAGAACTGGGAGATCAGTTCGTGGAAGCGGCAAAGGCTGAAGACTTGAAGGGATATTTGAAATCTTATTTTAGTTCGTTTAAAAAATTAGCCTCGGTTGGAGTATATTGGGAGGATTTAACCCTTGAACAAGCCTTAAAGAAAGCCGAGAGGGGAAAAAGAATGGTGTTCGTGGATTGTTACACAACCTGGTGTGGTCCATGTAAATACATGACATCGAACGTGTTCCCGCAAGAGACCGTGGGAGACTATTTTAATCCGAATTTTATATGTTTGAAGATTGATATGGAGAAGGGTGGAGGTCCAGAACTAGTAAAACGTTATGGAATACGGGCTTTCCCGACATTCTTGATTTTGCGTCCGGATGGTAGCGTGTATCACAAAATGCTCGGTTCCGGAGAGGCAGATGCTTTTTTGAAACGAGTACGGGAAGGCATGGAAGAAGAGCATTCCACGGGGTATCTGGATAAATTGTATGATGAGGGCAATCGGGACAAGGATTTTCTAACGAGATATGTGAAGTCATTGTTGGCTATATATGAAGAAGATAAAGCGAAAGAAGTTAGTGATGTCCTGTTAGGTTTGCTGGAGGAATCAGAAAAGGTGGATAGTAATTACTGGTTTATTTTTGAGAATCCAACCTTGACAAGCCAAAAATCGGATAACTTTAAATATCTGATAGATCATCGGGAGGCATTCATACAATCCTTGGGTAAAAAGAAAATTGACAATAAATTGTATTCGATCTATTATAATCGGTTGAGTTATATATTGAAAGGATATGATAAAAAGAGCAAGGTGGAGGATGTGGTTCATATGAAAAAAGAGATCGAACCTTACAAATTGGAAAAGACGAAAGAGTTGTTGGCTTGTATAAAAATAACCGATGCGTATATGGAAAAAGATGTGAAGGGATTGTATGCAAGTTGCAAAAAAGGATTTAAA
>DYVS01000188.1:0-35964 GCA_020743075.1 Butyricimonas virosa
CGAATCGAGGAACCGAAAAATGCTTACACGATTGATAGAGTAAAATTAGAAAATATTGTAGAAGAATTATCTGCTATTTTCAAGGACTATAAGGATATTTATGATTCATCTGTGGCTATTACCGGTCAGGAAATGGAAGTGTACAAGTCTACCACGGATGGGGTCGTGTTGAAAGAACCGTTGCGTTATGCAAGCTTGGTTGCCTCTGCTTACGTGATGACAGAAGATGGCGTTCGGATTGATGATGCATATTCCGTGCTTGTTGCTCGTCCGGATGATTTGCCTTCTTTGGATGAATTAAAGAAAGGGGTTAAGGCTTTTGCCGATAACTTGATCAAGTTGAAGAATGCGCCTGCAATTACAGAATATTATGCAGGTCCGGTGTTGCTTGAGGATGGTGCTTGTTCATCTGTTTTTATAAGTAACTTCTTGAAACGCGGAGCTCTCTTCGCTTATCGTAAACCCGATACTGACCGGGCTCAACCGGTGAAAACATTGGATGCTCGTTTGGGAATGAAAATTGTGGACAATCGAGTGTCAATCAAAAATTATAGCTCTTTGGATAAGTATAATGGAGTTCCTTTGTTAGGAGCTTATAATATTGATGCTGAAGGTATCGTGCCTGCCAAAGAGATGACATTGGTTGAAAATGGTATTTTCAAAAGTATGTTGAATGGGTGTACCCCGACTTTGTACGCTCCCCAATCAACGGGTAGTTCTCGTTTCTTGTTGTCCAGTAGAAATGGAATGTTTTCCACGGCTCCGGGTACCATTCATATTGAAGTGGAGAAAGGAACGAAACCGGAAAAGATGAAGAGCGCATTGATTAAAGCTGCTAAAGAAGAAGGTTTGAAATATGCTTATATCGTGCGGAGTTTAGCGGGTAAAGCTTCTCGTATCTATCGGGTAGATTTGGATGGTAAGGAAACTCAAGTCCGTTTCGGTGATGTGAGTGGATTGACATTGATAAATCTGAAACGTATGTTGAATATTTCCAGCAAGGAAAATGTAAGTAACTACATTTTAAATGGTCAATTATTGTCTTCTTTAATTTATCCGTCTTCAATCTTGGTTGAGAACATCGAGATTAATAAATCAGACGTGAAGAAAGATAAAGAGCAAGTATTGACTTTCCCGTTACAACGGTAAGATTATTTTAAGATATTAGAACACAGGGGCCCTTGATGCAGAGATGGATCAAGGGTTTTTCTTTATTTCGTCTATTTTAGAGAATACATTTTAGTTTGTTTGGAATAAATTTGTATTTTTGCCCTAGGCGTGTTGTTACTAAGAGATGGCGGAACTAAGGAATATAGCGGATAAAAGAGTTGGATTCGAACAAATTTACAGAGACTATTCGAAACCCATGTTTTTGTATGCTCTTAGTTTCCTAACTTCAGAAGAGGAGGCGGAAGATGTGATACAGGAAGTTTTTGTTAATTTTTGGAAAGATGAAACTTACCGAAAGGTAAAAGGTGAGGTAACAAAGACCTATTTATTCCGCTCGGTTAAAAATAATTGTTTGAATCGCTTGAAAAAGAAAGACGTATTAAGAGATCGTTTGGATTTGTTATATGGAGATGTTGTGGAGGAAGAGATGATGACATGGAATGACGAATTAATTCAAGAGGTTGAGACTGAGATTACAAATATGCCGGAACAAACACGGGAAATTATCCGAAGTGTTTTTTTCCAGGATTTAAAATACCAAGAGGTGGCAGATCAGTTGGGTATATCTATAAACACCGTGAAGACCTTGTTGAAAAATGGCATGAAACATTTGCGGGAACATTTTGCTGGACGTGGAGATTTATTTCTTATGGTACTTTTTTTAAGATGATTCTACTATTATGCTGTGTTTTGATCCCGTGATCGAAAAAATAAAACAATATTATTTGAAAATTTCTGTTTTTGATTCACCCGTTTTTATTTTTTGTTGTCTATACAAGAAATAAAGAATTTATGGAAGTAGGAGATCGAATTGACGAATGGGTTAATCAATGTGTACGTGGAGTCCTTTCCGAGAAGGATAGGATTGAGTTACTCCGGTGGCTGGAGGCTGCTCCTGAGCATGAAAAACAATTTCGGGAAATGCTGCGAATCGCAATGCGGGTATCTGCTGTTGGTCAATGGAGTGAGTTGGATGATATACAGCAGAGAACATGGGATAAAATTACGCCTTTTATAGAACGTCGAAGGAAAAAGTTGTATATGTGGGGGACTCGGATTGCTTCGGTGATCATTGTGATGGTTGGAGTCGCATTAATATGGCAGAATGGATCGGATCAGGAGATTGGGACAATGCAGGTTTCCAATGTGCTACAAGTTGAATCCGGTTCTCCCAAGGCGATTTTAGTGACAAGTGCGGGAGAAAAGATAGCTTTAAATGATGACAAAACTTATCAAGTGGCAGATATTTCGGGGGTTGAAATCATTCAAGATTCGACGGGGAGTGTCCGATTTGAAGACCGTGGTGTTGCTACGGAAGAGGAAATTTGTCGATATAGTTCAATCGTCGTGCCAGAGAAAGGAGAATATCAAGCTATATTAAGTGATGGTACGAAAGTTTGGATTAATTCAGATTCAAAATTAGAATTTCCGGATCGTTTTTGTGAAAATATTCGGGAGGTGAAGTTGACCGGAGAGGCTTATTTTGAAGTGATTGCTGATACGAAAAGGCCATTTTATGTACAGGTTGGGGAGGTTAAAATACAAGTGTTGGGAACGGCATTTAACGTATCGGCTTATCGGGAAGATCAACAAGTTGAAGTTGCCTTGTTAAGAGGTAAGGTTGGACTTGATTTACCGGGGAATGAATATGTGTTAGCACCGGGGGAGATCGCAACTTGGAACAAGGGGGATGGACTGGCTACACTCCGAAAGGGGGATGTCGAATCAATTGTAGATTGGAAAACAGGGCGGTTCAATTTTGAGGATATGCCTTTGGATAAATTAACAGTGAAACTGGCTCGTTGGTATGGTGTGCAATTCATATTTGAGGATGAGACCACGAAAGAGTTTCGTTTTTCGGGAGCGGTAACGAAATATAGAACATTAGATTACGTGTTGGGGATGATTGTGAAAACGACGAAGGTCGCTTTTCAAGAAAAAGATGGAAAAATTTTGGTTCGAAAAATAGAATAGAGTTTGTGTGAGAGCAAACTAAAAAATCCCGCATAGTGGTGACGCACTATACGGGAGGAAGTTTAATTAACTTTTATAATTAACTAACAATGCAAATGTATGAAGAAAAGGAGTAAAAAGTGGCTTTTTGAGAAAAATAATCAGCTGCGAAAACTTTTTAAAATTATGAGGTTAAGTGTAATTTTATTGTTTATCGGGATGCACCTGACTTTTGCAAATGTGGGTGCTCAATCGAAAGTGACAATTGAGCATCAGTTTGTTACTTATCAGGAATTATTTAGTCAGATTCAAAAACAAACGGGCTTGACGGTTGTGTATAGCAACAATGAATTGAATAAAGATAAGAAAATACAAGCCGGATTTGTACAAATGGAGCTGGAAGATGTGCTGGACAAGGTTTTGGCTGGAACTAATTTGGGGTATGAATTTATGGATGAATTTGTGATACTAAAAGTTGTCACGAAAGATGAAAAGAAGAAAACTATACGGGTTTCTGGAAAAGTAGTTGATGAAAAAAACATGGCTTTACCTGGAGTGACGGTAATGGTAAAAGATTTGAAACTGGGAACAACAACAGGTTCTGACGGACGTTATGTGTTGACGATCCCGGAGATAGATAATATATTTTTGGTATTTTCTTTTGTCGGGATGCATACGCAGGAAGTGAAGTATGCCGGGCAGGACTCGATAAACGTGGTTATGAAGGATGACGTGGAGGTTTTGGAGGATGTGGTGGTTACCGGTTATGGGAATATGTCAAAAGGTAATTACACGGGAGCAGCGACCACGATGAAGGCCGAAGATATTATGATGGCAGGAGTTTCTTCGATTGATCAGATGTTGCAAGGTGTGGTTCCGGGTATGCTCGTTCAACAGGGAACCGGAATGGTTGGGGCATCTCCAAAAATTCGGGTTCGCGGGGTGTCTTCCCTGTTGGGAAGTCAGGAACCGGTTTGGGTCGTTGATGGGGTAATACAAAGAGATCCGCAACCTTTCAATTCGGAAGATAACACGAAATTCTCGGTTGATGCAGATGATATTTCTCAGTTGGCTGGTAATGCTATTTCTTGGTTGAACCCCAATGATATAGAGTCTATAACCGTGTTGAAAGATGCATCTGCGACAGCGATTTATGGTTCCGAGGCAGCCAATGGTGTGATTGTAATCACGACTAAAAAAGCGAATGTTGGTAAAGTTTCTGTTGCGTATAGCGGGGATTTCTCCATCGGGCAAAGACCTCGTTATGGCTTATATAACCAGATGAACTCCCGGGAAATGATGGAATTTTCTCAGGAAATGTATGAAGACCGGGTAAGTTATCCTTCAAAAGTGCTATCTATCGGGTATGCTGGTTTGATGCAATCTTATTTGAACAAAGAGATTACTAAAAAGGAGTTTGATCAAAGATATGAAAAGATGGCTGGCACGAATACGGATTGGTTCGATTTGCTTTTTCAAAACTCATTTAGCCATAAACATAGTTTGAGTCTTAGTGGGGGATCAGAAAAGATTCAAAACAGGACTTCTCTCGGGTATACAGATGAAACGGGAGAGGCGAATGGAAATAAGGTTACGTTATTGACAGCGATTTCCAACACGACTGTAAACTTGATGAATAATAAGCTTATTGTAAATTTATTATTGAAAGGGACTTGGCGTAAAGTGAAAGGATTTGCCTATGATGTGGATCCCTTTAGTTATGCTTATAACACGAGCCGGGTGATCCCGATGTATAATGAAGACGGCTCTCTGTATTATCATGAGAAATGGGCCGATGAATCAAGTACGGTTATCAATAATAAAACGAGTTATTTGTACAATATTCAAAATGAATTGGATAATACGGGAAGTGAAAATAACACGAAAACTTGGGGTACTACGTTAGACGTCAAGTGGAATATTCTACCGGGATTGGATTATCAAGGATTAGTTTCTTACTCGTCTTCATCTGCTGATGTGAAAAAGTATGCGACGGAACGTTCTTTTTATATAGCCTCTTTGCGTGGGTATGATTACGGGGCTTATGAAAGTTCTGCACCGGAGTTTGCTTATACTCGTTTGCCTTTTGGCGGTTTACTGGAAACGGGATTGACAGATGTTTCTACGATCACGGTTCGAAATGCTTTGATATATGATCGTATGTTTAAGGAAATCCATAGGTTGACTCTGCAATTGGGTATTGAGACCAATTCCACGAAGACAAGAGGAACAACAGGGAAACGTTATGGGTATCTGAAAGATAGAGGTGAAACCTTTATCAAATTACCTTTGACATATTCTGATTTAGCGTGGGAAGGTGATCTGTTGGATAATGACCTTGCTCAAGGAGAAGCGACGGTGTTGAATAAGATTGATAATAAGCTCAGTGAGTATGTTTCTGTCGTGTACACCTATGATGGGCGTTACGTGTTGAATGCAAGTGCCCGTCTAGATGCTTCCAATCGTTTTGGACAAGATAAGAATAAACGTTTTGCACCGACGTGGTCTGTGGGGGGCAAATGGAGAGTTGCAACCGAGCGTTTTGCGAAGAATTTGTGGTGGTTGAATAATTTGGATTTAATTGCATCTTACGGATCTCAAGGAAATGCCGTTGAGACGGTCTCTCCCTACTTGATAGCAAAAGATGGAGGTGTCAATGAATACTATAATGCTTATTTGCTAAATATAAGCTCGTTACCTTATCCTGATCTTGGGTGGGAAAAAACAAAAACTTATAATTTTGGTGTTGATGCAGCGTTGTTGGATGGACGTTTGAATTTTACGGTGAATTACTTCAAGAAGATCAGTGATGTACTTTCTTCTCGTAATATTCCACGGGAAAACGGTATGGAGAATGCTGTGGTAGATGGTGGAGAAATGACGAATACTGGTTATGATTTCGTGATCAATGTGATCCCCGTGCGTACCAAAGATTTCACTTGGCAATTGTCTCTGAATACAAGTGTGACCAAGAATGAGGTTAATAAAAATCAACGCATCAATACTTTGAATGATTATTTGGAAGGAAGTGCAGTGGTTGATGGAGAGGCTTTTTCAACTTTTTATTCTTTTAAATATGATGGACTAAATGATGAAAATGGGACACCGGAGTTTGCCTATATGGATGTTTTAAATGGAACAAGTCCATTAGACTATTTGGTAAAATCCGGGAAATTTACTCCTGATTTCTCCGGAGGTTTAAACATGATGTTTAAATATAAAAACTGGTCATTATATGCATTGTTTAATGTGCAATGGGGCGGCCATGCCCGTTTGCCCAAGTTGTATGACACAGACAGTAATTATGGAATCCCCACTCCGGAGCAAAATGTATCCCGGGATTTAGCTCGTCGTTGGCGGAAAGCTGGGGATAAAACAAATATACCTTCTATCCCGACTTCTGAGGCATATATCAATCTTCCGGCAACAGCCTCGGTAGCTAGTACCGAAAGGAGACTTTATGATATGTATAATAATTCTGATTTACGTGTGGCAAGTACGGATTTTATCCGGTGTCGGTCATTAGCACTTTCTTATGAATTTAGTCAGAAATGGTTATCCCGTATTGCAGCTCAACGGTTTGTTATTAAGGCGAGTATGACAAATCCATTTATGTGGGTTTCTGATAGTAAATGGGATGGTTTGGATCCGGAAACAGGTGATTGGCCTGCAAGACGAGTTACATCCTTGTCATTGCAAGTAATGTTTTAAGATATAAATTGAAGATCAAATGCAAAATGATAGTATGATGAAGAAATTACAAATCATGATATGTATATTGGGATTACTTGGTTTAAATTCCTGTTCCGACTATTTGAACAAAGAATCGTCGGATGAAGTAATCGTGAAAACGGTCTCGGATTACAGTGAACTGCTTTTAGGGGCTGGTTACCCGGAACCGACGGGTTCTCTCTATAACACCCTGTATTTGTTGGATGACGATTACATGCTCAATGAAAGTTCTTTGGATGACGAAGAAGATTACAGCGGTGCCGTGAGTGCTTTTCCTTTCTATACGTGGCAAGCAAATATGTGGGAACGACAGGAGGTTGATGTATCTACATATGATGAATCTTATTCTCCAACTTATACCCGGTTGATGGGTGTAAATGCTGTTTTGGACGGGATTGACGAGGCTATCGGAGAGGTTGAGGAGCGGGACCAAGTAAAGGCAGAGGCCTTGGCGTTAAGAGGGTATTATTATTTTATGTTGGTGAACCTGTATGGTGAACCATATAATTATAACAAACAAGCTTTAGGTGTTCCTTTGAAATTAACTGCCGATATGGAGACAAACGGGACTGCTCGTAGTACGGTAGAAGAAGTGTACAAACAAATCGTGTCGGACTTGAAGGCCGCATCGGATTTGTTTGAAAAATACCCAAAACGTCGAGGAAGCTATCGTATTAATCTGCCCACGACAAATATTCTTTTGTCTCGGGTTTATTTACACATGGAATTGTGGGATGATGCGATTGCGGCTGCCACGAAAGCCATTGAAAATGGTGGTGTTTTAACCAATTATGTCAATTTGGAGAGTTCCTCTACTTGTATTTCCAGTTACAACTATTCGGAAGTGGAATGGGTGTACGGGAATGGTAATACCCCTACCCGATCTTTATCTGGTATGGTTGTGTCGACAGAGTTGCGTAATAAATTTTTAGAGAATCCTAATGATACCCGTATGAACTTATGGTTTTTGATCAGTGGTACGAATTGGAATATTACCAAAAAGCGTCTTAGCTATCCTTCCGGGACACCTCGGACCCCGACAAATTCCATTCGTATGTCAGAGGCTTATTTGAACCGAGCAGAAGCCTATGCTCAAAAAGGAGAGAGTGGGGCGGCTTGGGATGATTTAAGCCATTTACGAGAGAATCGTTATAAGGAATATAGTGAAATAGCAATAACGGATGCAACCGTGTTATTGGAGGAGATTCGTGAGGAGCGTCGTTTGGAATTATGTTTCGATGAAGTACGTTGGTTTGATTTACGTCGTTATGGAATGCCCTCTATCTCCCATCTTTACAAGGTGAGAAAATCGGCATCTTGGCAAACATACACGTTAAATGAAAAGGATCCGTTATATACATTACCACTTCCTAGCGAAGTAATGAATGAAAATCCGGCTCTTCAACAAAACGAGTCAGCCAAAGAACCGACAAGACAAGGAAGATGATGTGAAATCTAAAATGTAATCGAGATGAAAATGAGAATATATGCAATTCTGTTAGCCATTTTATTTCTAGGTGGCTGTGCGAAAGACACCGAGATTGGAAAAATCATGGTGCCCGGGGCAGATTATACACTTCCTCAGGGAGGTGACGTTACGGCGGATCAACGAATCTTGAAATTATACGAGACTTATGGCAGTTATTTCTTGTATGAATTTTCAGAAAAAGATTTCAATTGGACACAAATTTCGGGTTCTTTAGGTGATGATATATTTCGGTTTGACCCTATAGAGCCGGGTAAAGTGGCTAATTTGCTTGATTTACTTCAACTTACTTGGTTTGATTTCTATGATCAAGAATTTCTAGCCAAAACCATGCCTATACGAATATTTTTGGCTGAAACCGTACAGTTGCAGGTTAGTGAATTTGACTGGGGTACATGGGATTATATATTAAGTTGGAAAGATATATATGCTCGTTACTTGGATAATCAGATAGCTATTAGTAACGTGGATAAAAATATAACCGAGATGTCTGCGGAAGAAAAAAGAGAGTATAAATCTAATTTGCAGAGTGTATTTCTGGAATATCTTGTAACTTCTGCAATTATTGTTGCTCCGGATGAATTTATTGCGATTAGCGACTACTTAAATAATGTAAGTGATACCGAGGAGGCCCGGAATGCTGGATTCGTTTTAAATCCAACGATGGATTATGAATGGAGTGTTGACGGCAATATGACAGAATCGAATGATTTGAATGCTTATCTCGCTTCTCTTGTTTTTCGGACAACTGAAGAGTGGAAGGAAGATATACAATATCCTTTGGTCAAGCAAAAGTATGATATACTGGTAAATTGGTTGAAAACGGGATATGGCATAGACATCGTTAAAATCGGAAATGCTATTTATGAATAAATTGTTGTATGTAATAAAATTACGTGTATGAAAAGATGGATTGTACTGTTTGCTGCAGTCATGTTTGTAACTTCTTTTACGAACATAATTTCTGCAGCTGATAGAAAAAAAGACAAGAAAAAGGAGATTAAAGAGTCTTCAGCAGTGAAGGAAACGGCTTATGATAAGTTAATGAAAAAATCTGATCGTGAGACAGCGGTAGGAGATTTTATGACTTTACACAAAATAGGGGGTAAGCTTTATGTTGAAATACCTCTGAAATATTGTGGACGAGATTTGTTGATTGCCTCTACTACGGCAGAATCTAGTAATTCAAGATTAGCCACTGTGGGGTATAAAATCAATGATCCGATGCATGTCAAATTTGTCAAAATGGACAGTTCTATGATATTGCAGTCCGTGAATTCTAGGGTTGAAAGTGATGCTGAATTGAAATTGGCATTACAACGAAACTATATGAATTCATTCAATAAAAAGTATGCTATTGAGGCTTATAATAATGATTCTACGTCTGTTGTCATTGACATGACAGAAATGTTTATTGGTGATGAACCTGCTTTAAAGCCTGTAGAAGAGAGATATAGTATTTTGACGGTGAATTCAAATTTAAGACCCAATTTTGCATCGTTGGGGAAGATTAAAGCTTTTGAGGATAATGTTACGATCGAATCCTATATGACTTATGACTACACGTTGTCCTTTTTTGGAACTGAAGTGCAGAAGAATGAAATAACAACGAAAGTGAATAGAACCATTCTTTTATTGCCCGAGGAACAAATGAAACCGCGTATTGCGGATACTCGGGTAGGAATTTTCCTCACCACGAAACAGGATATTACGATGGAAAAAGATGGTATCTATTATTATACGTTGGCTAATCGTTGGCGTCTCGAGCCGAAAGATATGGAAGCTTGGGAGCGTGGAGAGTTGGTGGAACCGGTGAAACCTATCGTGTGGTATATTGATGATGCTTTTCCTGAATCATGGAAAGCTCCTTTGAAACAATCCGTGTTGATTTGGAACAAGGCGTTTGAAAAAATAGGATTCAAAAACGTAATGAAAGCTTTGGACTTCCCCAAGGATGACCCGAATTTTGATCCGGATAATTTAAAGTATTCCTGTATTCGTTATGTACCTATTGCTGTGGAAAATGCTATGGGACCTTCTTGGGTTGATCCTCGTACGGGAGAAATTATTAATGCAACAGTACTTGTTTATAATGATGTAATTAAATTGATTAATAGCTGGCGTTTTATCCAAACCTCACAGATTGATCCAAGAGTACGTGCAAAAAAAATGCCGCAGGAGATTATTGATGAATCTTTGACCTATGTTTTTGCTCACGAGATTGGACATACTTTGGGACTGATGCATAATATGGCTGCATCCAGCGCTATCCCCGTAGATTCTTTGCGTTCTGCAACTTTTACTCAGAAATATGGAACCACTCCTTCTATTATGGACTATGCCCGTTTTAATTATGTTGCTCAACCTGAGGATAAAGGAGTTCGCTTATCTCCTCCTGATATGGGGGTGTATGATGATTACGCTATAAAATGGTTGTACTCTCCGATCCCGGGGAATAAGTCTGTAAAAGAAGAGGCTAAGATATTAGAAAGTTGGGTAGATGAGAAGGCTGGAGATCCTATGTATCGTTACGGAAAACAGCAAGTTTTTTCCCGTTACGATCCGAGTGCTCTTGAGGAAGATCTTGGAGACGATGCATGTAAGGCCGGAGATTATGGGATCAAGAATTTGCAATATATTTTGGGGCATTTTGATGAATGGATAAAAGACGATGAAGCGATGACTCGTCGTGAAGAGCTCTATATTGAGCTTTGTACTCAATACACTCGTTATTTATTAAATGCTTTGGCAAATGTGGGAGGTATTTATTTGACGGAAGTAAAGGATGGAACTCCGGGGGAACGTTGGCAATCTGTGCCCCGAGAGATTCAGCAAAAATCTTTATTGTGGGTGATCAAGCAGATTCGTAATAGCGATTGGTTAGATCAACATGAATTGACCCGTCGACTTCCTTTAGCATTAAGTAAATCTATCATTTTAAAAGGTATTATTGGAAAAAAACTTTTGGAATTGAATAATGGAGTACTCCTTTCTTCACACGTTAGTATGCAACCTTATGCACTAAAAGATTATTATGATGATTTATATACCGGGATTTGGGAACCTACTATTCAAGGTCGTCATTTGACAGACGGAGATAAATTGTTACAGAGAATGTTGGTACAAAATGCTGTAAATTCTGTAGGTAAGATTGTTGGAAATAAGAGTAGTAAGTCTCTTCAAAACCAGATATTGGCTTATGCTCCCTCCGTGGACGAGTTGGCTCTTTATGGTTTGGACCCTATGGGATATGTTGAGGAATTTTTACCTGCACTGCGTGCTTTAGAAGAAGAACGAGGACAAGGGTATGTTGCTTCGTGGTTATCGAAACATAAACAGTTTGGAGATAAGGGAGATTATGGCTGGCAATCAGAAGTTAAAACAGACCAGATAGACGAATCAGGAGCCTATTATGTAGATATGTTGGAGAAAATCGAACGTTTGATAAAAAGTAAAATGACTTCGGTCAATGCTGCGGACCGGGTGCATTATCGCTCTATTTTATTAATAATTGATTCTTTGAAAAAATGATAATATAGAATGAAAAAGGACTGATTCCATCATGGAATCAGCCCTTTTGGGTTACCTGTCTTTATTTAATTTCAATGGTTCTCTCTGCTTTTTTAATCTCTTCCAGAGATAGTTTCGGCAAGTCGATGGTTAGAACTCCGTGTTCAACCCCGGCAGCGATTTTCTCTTTATCCACGTCATCTGGTAAGATCATGGTTTGTTGGAATTTCGAGTATGAGAACTCCCGGCGTAAGTAGCGATGTTCTTTTTGCTCCTCTTTACTCTCGCTCTTTTTCTCCATGGAGATCACTAGATTGTTATCCTCGTCTATGCGAACGTTGAAATCTTCTTTTGTCATACCCGGAGCTGCAACTTCAACTTTATAATCTTTTTCGGATTCGATCACGTTAATCGCGGGTGCGGTTGCGTTTGCTCTTGTCATCCACTCGTTATCAAAGAAATCATTAAAGATACTTGGTAACCAATTTTGAGTTCTTCTTACAGGCATCATAATTTTAGTCTCCTATCTTTAAATTCAACATTATCATTTAATTGGATTCAAGTTCTTTGTGAACCTGCATTCGATTATAGTTAATGCAAAGCACGTGCCAATGGATTTTGAGGACTTTTTGTCACTGATATTATGTCAAATTTTCAGTGTTTCTGTCAATTAATGACGAGAAAAAAGCAAGATTAAATATTCAAATTTCTAATAATAATTGTAGCTTTATACCTTATTTTAGCAAGAGGATAGAGTAACTTAATGACAAATAAACATCGTATGAAGAAAAACTACAATTGGGCTAAGGCAACGCTTGTTATGGGTTGTATGCTTGGTTTGGGGTGGCTGGCTACCCCGGTAATGGCACGGGATATGGACGTGCGGTTAATGGATGAAGATACGACAATTATGGTAGTTGCCGAGGTACAACCGGAATTTAACGGGAATTTGAATCAATGGATCGGGGAAAATGTACAGTATCCGGAAGAGGCATATGCCAATCAAATTGACGGGCGGGTATTTGTTACTTTCGTGATCGAGAAAGACGGAGCGGTGACACATGCTCGTGTGGTTCGATCTGCCCATCCTCTTTTGGACGCAGAGGCATTAAGGGTGATTGCAGGTATGCCGAAATGGAAACCGGCCATGTCAGGTGGGAAAGCCGTACGTTTCGAGAAAACTTTACCGATTACGTTTAAATATACCCCGCAGGAAACGGTATTGACTTTTGAAGAGTATTTGAAAAACTTGGAGGAAGAACGAGTGATGTTGGAGAAAGGTGAAAAGATGAGTATGGAGGATATGGCTCGGCGGGTGAATGCTTTTAAAGAGCAATTGGGTGATGATGCCACCTTGCGTAAAATGTTGCTGGAAAAGAGTCAGTCGATCAAGGGACAAATTGATAGTACAGTTAAAGCTCAAACGAAAGTGTTGAAGTTGAAAAAGAATGACGTGAAGGAATTGACGAAGATTTACGAGGATGAGATTGATGCGAAGATTAAGTTAATCGAAAGTCTGGGTACTGATCAGTTTATCAGTTATTTCGTGGAATCGGAACTTGAAATGAGAAAGATAGAGATGGATAAAATGTTGAAAATAAAAGATCTCTTGAAGGATCGTTTCAAATTGTATTTTGAGAATTACATATTGCAACAATAATATTTTAGATTAAAAGATGTAAAAGCCGAGATTCTTTTTATCTCGGCTTTTTTGTTGCCACATTGTCAGTTTCGGTCGTAACTATGCATCAGCTTAGAACGTATATCACGGGTTGGTACATAGTTTGTATTAACTATTACAAAATGTATAAATCATAACAGTATGGCCTATATAGATTACTATAAAATTTTAGGAGTTGAAGAAAGTGCTTCACAGGATGATATCAAGAAGGCTTTTAAGAAATTGGCCAGAAAGTATCACCCGGACTTGAATCCGGACGATCCGAATGCCAAGCAACGTTTTCAGGAGATTAATGAGGCGAACGAAGTATTGGGTGATCCGGAGAAACGGAAAAAGTATGACCAGTACGGCGAGAACTGGAAACATGCGGACGAGTTTGAAGCTCAGAAACAACGTTACCAGCAGCAAGGTGGTGGCGGATTTGGTGACGGAGGCGGGGCTTACTGGTCCTCGGGAGGCGGATTCTCCGGTATGGGAGGAGACGGTGAATTTTCGGATTTCTTCGAATCCTTGTTCGGTTCTCGGAGAGGTGGTGGGCGAACTGCCGGATTCCGGGGACAGGATTATAATGCGGAGTTGCATCTTTCATTCCAGGATGCGGCTAAGACTCACAAGCAAGTGTTGACCGTGAACGGGAAGAATATCCGTATTACCGTCCCGGCAGGTGTTGCCGACGGGCAGACGATCAAGCTGAAAGGTCAGGGAGGTCCCGGGGTGAACGGCGGGCCTGCCGGAGATTTATATATCACGTTTGTCATTGCCGAAGACCCGGTATTCAAGCGTTTGGGTAATGATTTGTACGTGACGGCTCCTTTGAACCTGTACACGGCGGTTCTTGGAGGAGAACAAGTAGTCGAGACGATGAATGGGAAAGTGAAGTTGAAAGTGAAACCGGGAACGCAGAACGGGGCAAAGGTAAGGTTGAAGGGCAAAGGTTTTCCCGTTTACAAGGAAGAGGGAAAGTTCGGTGACCTGATCGTGACTTACTCGGTAGAGATTCCGACGACGCTGACGGAAAAGCAAAAAGAGTTGTTCCGGGAATTACAGAATCTTAATTAGGGAGAAGAGTTATGGAAACAGATTTGATTATAGTCAGAGAATACTGTCAGAAAAGTCACGTGGACCCCTCGTTTATCGTGTCTTTGGAAGAGGACGGGTTGATTGATATCCGGGTGGTTGACGGAGAACGCTATTTGCTTGAATCGCAATTACAGGATTTGGAGCGTTTTATCCGTTGGCACGAGGATTTGTCCGTGAATATCGAGGGTATCGGTGTCATCCACGAGTTGATGGGACGTTTACACGAAATGCAGCATGAACTGGATCAGTTACGCCGAGAGGTTCGGGTGTTCCGCTCGAATCATTTCGGGTATTGGGAAGAATAGGAGCTAAAGAGTGTACGTATATACATACTTCACACTCTCTAGTCCTTTACTGGTGTGCTTCTTCGCTTACTCTACTGCTACTCTTCTGCTACTCTATTGCTCTTCTACTGTAGATGCAGTTAAAAAGCTAGTGAATAATAGATTAATAGTTACTTTTATTGTAAAGTAGTACAGAAGAGATACTTTGGTAAGTACGGTGCGTTACTATTACCTTCCTCTTCGTCTTATCCAGATAAAGATGGCAAAGAATATGAGGATAAGGGAGAGGCCCCCGATGAGTCCGAATTTCGTGACTTTCATGCCTGATTCTCCGACATATACCTTATTGTCGGGTGGTGTCGGGCGGCGGATGTCAATGGGTACTTCTTCATTCGACATCCAGAAGAAAGTTCCGAGAACAAAGGAATAGTTGGCAGCCCGGATTCCTTTCCTTCTCATCTCGACTTCCGAGTTACTGAGACAATCGGCATCTCCCATGATCATAATACGTTGTTCTTTATGGTTGATGTCTCTTCGTAGCGCGAGGACTGTGGTGAATATCTCTTCTCTTTCGCCTTTGACCGGGTTCATGCGCACCGTGTCGTCGATGAAATTCGTGGTCTCGATCTCGTTCCAGCAACCGGTGGTGTCTGTTTTGAAGAGGGGAATAACCTCGAATCCTTTATCCGTCACGTAATTTAAGCCCGTGCATCCGGGAGTGGTGAACGAATAGTCTTGTTTTCGCATGTCTTCCAAGAGATACGAGAGTTCTCCGGCCTCTTTGGTAACGGAAGAAACGATTAAATCCGGGGAGAAATTTTCTGATGGTTTTACCAGGCAACCTGGCATGAACTGTACTCCCAGTTGTTCTATTAATGGATTCATCAATGCTTGACGTTTAGGTTCTCCTGCGATGATCAGGTTACCTCCTTGGGCGATGTAGGTGTTCAACGTGTTCATCTCTTTCGGTGTGAACGGTGATCTGACATCAGCAATGACTAAGATGGTGATGTTAGACGGTATTTCATGTTGTAGGTCTACTTCCGCGATGTCAAAGCCTTGATTAATTAAAGCGTACCGGAAAGGTTTGTCTTGGGAGAAGTGTTTGTAATCCCGATCTCCCTCCCGCGTGCAACTTCGTTCACCGTGTCCTTTGACAAAACCAACGATGGGTAACTCCATGACCAGGCGTTTGAATGCCGCGGATATTTCTGATTCCTTGGGAAACGGGTTCATGAAATCATCATATATGCGTAAGAATGTTTTTTCCCCGTTTTCTCGCTCTAATAAACGTACAAAGCGGTTATTCTCGCTACTCAAGTCGATTAGGGCACGAATTTCTTCCGGAGTTTTTATTTTGTTGGTATCCAGGTCGATTGTTTTGGCGATTCTTTTCATCTGTTCACGCATCGTCATTCCCGGATAACGGAGTGAAAGCGATCGACTGGTTACGGTATCGTAATAGTAGACGTATTTCATGTCGATTTCCGGTTTGAAACGTCGATACATTTTAAAACGATTCATGTCGCTTTTGACCGAGCTCGGAAGCCCGTAGTACATGTACCCGTCCAGAATATTCACGTAGGTCGTTATGGTGAGACCTCCTTCCATTTTTTTGATAATATCCTGGCTATTCATGGTTAGGGTTCTTTGTTTCGTGCGGGTGGTATCGTAAAAACTCATGAATCTGGGGCGGGAACTGAAATAACCGAGCACGATGGCGATGAGGAATACCCCGATGTATCTTCCCCAGGCAATGGTCCAACTGGTTTTCTGGCGGATCACTTGTAGACGGAGGATCGTGAGCGTGAGGAAAAGGGCGATAACGATCAGGAAGTAAAGTATATCTTCGCTACATATCAACCCGTTAACGAATTCATCGGCTCTGCCGTTGATGGATAACCAGTAGGTGATATCTCTTACGAACTCGATGTCTTGCCACATGCCGCGGACTAGGCTGAGTGCCGCTAAAATAGCGAGTGTACCCATTGCAGAGACAACCTGATAGGAGGTTAAGCTCGACATGAAAAGCCCGATAGAGGCGTAAGCGCAAATCAGTAAATAAAGTCCTAGTAGCCCGGAAAGAGCAACCGTGAAATCGAATGCTTTGATCGTGCAGGCGGAATAGAGCACGTAAATGGCCAGTATCCCGATAAGTACCAGGCCATAAACGAGCATGGCAAAATATTTTCCCAGTACGATCTCTTTATTGGTAACAGGTGAAGAGTATAATAGCTTGATGGAGCCGCTACTTAATTCCCGGCTCATCAATCCCATGGTGAGTAGGGGTATATAGAGGTAGAGATATTGTTGGATGTGGGTGAATAACCCGTAATCTCCCCCGAACGTGAATAGGGTGAGGTTTCCTACCTCGTATTCCAGGGCCTGGCTTCTTACCGACATGCCGAAAGTTCCCGTGAATAAAATACTGGCTTGAAAGGTGAATACAATGAGGATTAGCCACGCTACCGGCGAATAGAATAAAGTCTGTAATTCTGTTTTCGCTATTTTGAATATCATGTTCATATCTTGGTGATTTACGTTATTTTTTAGATAATTCGGCGAACACGGAGTCCATGGAACTCTTTTCCAGGTTGATCTCGTTCAGGCGCCAGCCTTTGGCAACGCTTGTTTCGACGATGCGTTCGGCAATTTCGGGCGTGTCGTTGAATTTCAGTCGGTAGCGGGAGCCTCCCAACTCTTCTACTCCCGTGATTCCGGGGATAAGGCGTAATTCCTCTGTTCCGGGGTTTGCCAGGAGAGAGAGAAGCAGGGAATTCGGTTCTATGTAATTGTCAAATTCATCGACGGAACCCGAAAAGACGAGACTTCCTTGTTCTATCATGTAGATATGATCGCAGGTCGCTTGCACTTCTGTCAGGATGTGGGTGGATAGAATCACGGTACGTTCTTGTGCAATCTCTTTGATCAAATGCCTGATTTCCACGATTTGATTCGGATCCAAGCCATTGGTCGGTTCATCGAACACGACGAAATCAGGATTATGGATAATGGCTTGGGCTATTCCCAGGCGTTGCTGGTATCCTCCCGATAGATTACGGATCAGGCGTTTTTTGAAATGCGAGATTCCGCAACGGACGGTTACCTCGTCAACAGCCTTGTTGACATCGTTTTTAGGTACGTAGCGTAAGTTTGCACAATGTACCAGGTATTCTTCCACGGTTAAGTCCGGGTGGAGAGGGGGAATCTGGGGCAGGAAACCGATGTGGCGTTTCGCTTGAACCGGATCTTTTCTCATGTCGATTCCTTTGATTGAAACACTTCCCTCCGTTTGCTTGAGAACACCGCAGATGATGTTCATCGTGGTGGATTTACCGGCCCCGTTGGAACCGAGTAAGCCGTAAATACCGTTTTTGTTGATTTCAAAATTGATATCCCGGATCGCCCACTGTACACTGTAGCGATGGGATAGGTTTTCGATTTTTAGGATAGATTCGTTCATACCATGTGATTTTAAACATACAATACTTTTTCCCGATTGATTTTACCGTTTGTTGTTATGGATATCCCGGAGTTTTAGTTCAAGTTTTTTGTACACTTGGGGATCGTCATTACCCAGTTCTTTCTGGCTGGCAATCGCTTTTTCCAGGATAAGTTTGGCTTCTTTGAAATTCCCGATTCGTGCCAGTACATCAGCCGCCGGAACGGCTACGCGATCATTAAAACGATTCATGTTGAAAGCGTAGTTGATCCATTGGGTGCATAACTCTTTTGTCTTTTTGTCCGAAGGCGAGAGTTTCCAGAAATAATGCGTCCAGTTGATGATATTGTGGGCCGTCACGTTACCCGCATCGAGAAGAAATGAGGCAACGAATTTCATTTGTCCTTTTAAACTTCCCGCTTCTTTTATCATTTTCAGCGTGCCATTCTGATCCTCTTTGATCAACGAATCGACGTGATTTTCACGGATAAGTTTATCCATGTAAGTCGTTAAAGCATCCCTGAATCCTTCTTCATTGGTCCTGTTTTTAGTCCAATAGCATAATTTGATATATTCCGGGGTGGCGAAGAATATCCCTCGGCCTCGTTTTATGTTTAGATCCCCGTCCAGTAATCTTCCCGTGTAATGATTGAATTTCTCTTTTAATTCCAGTAATTCGTTGAACCATTCGAGATTTCCTTCCGCGATACTTTTCTCCAAAAAGGTCGTGATGTCATATTGCACGGGAAAAACGATATTAAAAGAATATCTTCCCACGAATTCCTTGTCGTTAAACTTTTCCCCGTGACTGAACTTCACGATTTCTTCCACGAGGCGAGTCATAAGTTCTTTATCATACAGGGAAATCTCGTCGATTAGCTTGTTGTCCACGTCGATTAGCTCCTTCGTGGGGAGGGCTTTTAAGTAAAGATTCAAGGCCACGGGTTTGTTCTTCTCGTTGGCCGAAGTGTAGTAATCATAAAGTAACTTCTTGCTGGCCGTTCCGTTTTTGATAGCGGCCATCATGTTGTCTATTCCCCCGTGGCGGGCATACATCGAGATCATGTTGGCTTCCGAGATAAAGCCGTCGGCATCCCGGGCTCCGACTATTTTATGGATCACTTTCCCGTTTCCGTCGATGAAAAAGAATGTCGGGTAACCCGTCACGGGATAGGTCTTCACGAACTCTTTGCCGGCAGGGCTTTCGGCGTCTATTTTGAAATTGATGAAAAGGGGATTATAGAAATCTCCCAGTTTTTCCTGAGGGAATACGGTTTCCGACACGTGTTTACAGGGACCGCACCATTTGGTGTAAACGTCCACGAAGATCGTTTTGTTTTCTGTCTTGGCTTTTGTCAGGATTTCCTCCCACGTGCCCGATTCGAATTTTACACCTTGTGCATGGCTTACCATGCAAGTGATAAATACACATACAAATGATAATACGATTTTCTTCATAATCTGTTTTTATAATGGAATGTTAAGAACTACCCCCTCAGGAGGGGGTGAGTTTTTTGATATGGTGATAAGGACTCTTACAGTTTACCGTTGTTGATATCCCGTAGCTTCAATTCGAGAGGTTTGTAAACTTTCTGATCTTCGTTTTTGAGTTCCTTTTGGCTGGCGATCGCTTTTTCTAAGATGATTTTGGCATCTTTGAAATTCCCGATTCTAGCCAATAGATCGGCGGCTGGAACAGCAACTTTATTGTTGAAACGATTTACGTTATAGGCATAGTTGATCCATTTGCTGCATAATGCTTTGGTCTTCTTGTCGGAAGGGGAAAGTTTCCAGAAATAATCGGTCCAGGCGATAATATTATGTGCCGTGACATTTCCGGCTTCAAAGATATGTTGGGCGAAAAATTGCATTTGCCCTTTTAATCCTTCCTTTTTGATCATATTCAGTACTTGATCATGCTCTTCTTTGATCAGGGAATCGACAGGGTTCTCGCTGATTAATTTGTCCATGTAAGTGACTAAAGCGTTTTTGAATTCCTCTTCGTTGACCCTGTTTCTGGTCCAGTAGCAAAGTTTATTGTATTCCGGCGTGGCGAAGAATAAGCCCCGGCCTTGAATAATGTTGAGGTCTCCGTCCAGTAGTTTGCCTCCCCCGTACACTCGGCCGCCGTAATTGGCAAACCTTTCTTTTAGTTGTAACAATTCATTGAACCATTCCCAATTGCCTTCTTGGATACTTTTGCGCAGGAAGGTTGTGATGTCGTACTGGACGGGGAAGACGATACAAAATGCGAACTTTTCCGCATATTTCCCGTCGGAGAACCGGCCGTCGTTGCTGGCTTTCACAATCTCGTCAACAAGTCTTGTCATCAAATCTTTGTCGTAAAGGGAAATCTCTTCAATTAGTTTGTTGTTCTCGTCGATCAACTCTTCGGTCGGGAGCGCTTTCAAGTAAAGATTCAAAGCTTCCGGTTTACTTTTTTTGTTGGCGGAAGTGTAGTAGTCGTATAATAATTCCTTATCGGCAGTCCCGTTCTTAATGGCGGCCATCATGTTGTCAATTCCCCCGTGACGGGCATACATGGTGATCATTTTTGCTTCCGAGATAAATCCATCGACATCTTTGGCACCGACAATCTTATGGATGACTTTGCCATTCCCGTCAATGAAAAAGAAGGTGGGGTAACCCGTTACGGGATAGGTTTTCACGAACTCTTTCCCGGCGGGTCTTTCTGCGTCTATCTTGAAATTAATGAATCGGGAATTATAGTATTCTCCCAGTTTTTCCTGGGGGAACACGGTTTCCGACACGTGTTTGCAAGGGCCGCACCATTTGGTGTAGACATCTACGAAAATGGTTTTGTTTTCGGTCTTGGCTTTCGTCAGGATTTCTTTCCACGTGCCCGATTCGAATTTCACGCCTTGGGCGTGGCTTGCCACGCAAGCCACGAGTACACATACAAATGATAATACGATTTTTTTCATGATTTATAATTTATAGTTGAACATCTTATCGTCCTGTGAATGCGTAGTCGGATTTCCATGCCGAACGCTCCGGGCTATTGGTCAGAATCCAACGTATTCTTTGAGCCTGTTGCTGGCTAACGGAGCGGTGAACCCCGACGGGATCATCCATGATATTTTCAGCGAGGAAGAAGCAATCCCCGACAAGTTTATAGGCGGTTTGGTTTTTGTTATACCCCTCTTTGTCATTTCCATAGTATTTATGCGTGTCCGAGCAATAATCTTGGGGTTTCGCACTACTTGAAGCTCCCCACGTGGGAAGTAATCCCAGGTAGAACCCGAACCCGTTTACCAGTTCGTTTTCATTCTTTTCCCCGAAAGAACGTACCATCGTTTGTATCGATTGCAGTTTGTAGAGGATGCCGACCTCGTTGGGTGTCGGGGTCCAGCTTTCCGGGATAGAGGATAGGGTTAAGCCTTCCGGGATTTCTGCCGGGTCTGTCCCGGAGGTGATATACCGGGGAATACATGTTCTGGAAATAGTATAAAAGAATTTGTCGTATTCGTTTTCCCGATCCGAGATCAGCCACACGTTCAAATATTTGTCGTGAGGCCATAATGCTTTTTGATTCACGATAAACGTGTTGTATTGATCTTTAGCTTCATCGGTTACCTCTTCCACGTAGATTCGGTTGATGCCTGGTTCTTGCAATTTGTTCCCGTAAGGATCGTAAACGGCAGCTTTGAACCGGATTTTCGTGTCGACACCCATGGCGTTCGTGCTGACGCTCCCGGAGAACGTGTTATTGATTTTATCTAAAAGCAGGTGAATTCTTTCCATGGGTATTTCGCCGCCGTAACCCGCTATATCCTTGTTGGATTGAATCAAATGGAATATTACCGGAACCGTGATTTCCGTGTAAGCGTTCGAGACGGAAGGGTCCATGACCGTGAACGTCGTTGTGTTCGAAGTGATCTCCGTGCCTTTGATTTTGGCATACACGTTGAGTGTTTTGCCGATAAGTGACTTGTCGGAAGTCGAGAATACTTTCGATAGGGTTTCTCCCGACGAGGTGTAATACTCTATCTGGGAATGATCTACCCGGCTGTCTTGTACGGTAAATCCGTCTTCCGTCGTGAGTAACGGATTGAATTCGAGTTGTGCTTTCCCGTCGGCCAGTATCTGGTAATGACTGGTGCGTAGTTTTATTTCCTTGATGTGATCCATGTCAACCGGCCCCATTTCCAGGACTTCGTCTTTATCCGGGGTACAGGATAGGATGCATCCGATAAAGATTGCCGCGAGGGTGTATAGAATTCTTTTCATGTTTTTTAATTTAGAAGTTAAAGACTAATCTCATCCCAACCCGGATTTTGAATCATGTTCTTGTTTACCTCCATTTCGCTTTGCGGGATGGGGAAGCAATAACGATAGTCGTCCGGTTCGAGTACATACAGAGTACCGTTGATGACTCTTTCCATCCGGGTTCCAGTACGTTTCATGTCTAACCACCATACGTCCTGTTCGTGATAAAATTCTAGTTTCCGTTCTTTCAGAATTTCGTTTAGCAGGTCGGATTCCGTGTAAGAGCCCTCGATGTCAAGATAACGTCCTTGTTTAAACTTGTTTAGCGCCTCTTTAGCTTCAGTCGTTTTTCCTAATCGACACAGGGCTTCCGCTTTAATAAGTTGAGTCTCTGCGGTTCGGAATAACATGATTATCCCTCCATTCGCTAATCCCCACGATGCGTACGGGCTGTCGGAAAGATTATACTTGTCGTATATAAGACTTCCATCTGTTTTAGTCCTAAAGAAGGTGTTTTTTCTTACATCATCATCTTTATACAGGTTGTAAAATTCGGGTTCCGGTCCCGGATTGGCTTGGGAGGTAGAATATGTTTGATAATATACTCCCGAAACATCTACAATTTGACCGTTAAAGCCATCCACCATGCGGAGGTAAAACTCATCGTTTGTAAAGGCTTGTAGAGCGGGAGCATCAAATATGGCATCGTATGTTGCCTGATCCCGGACGAAAGTACGTCCGGTCATCGCTTTGTCTGCGTGATCAATCGCATTTTGCCAATCCTTTTCTTCGGCTACTGCCGACATTGCTTTGTAACAATAAATGCTGGCAAGCATCCCGTGAAGAAAGCGGGGATTGTAAGCACAGTTCCATGTTGTGGAAGGGGTGCGTTCCATTAAATCGAGTGCTTCCTGACAATCCATCAGGATTCGTTTGTAGACATTGGTTTGGGTTTCACGTTTGGGCATGGCGTTACCGGGGTCTTCGTACGGTTTTAAATACACGGGGACTCCATATTCGTCTTGCTTGTAAGGAGAAAAGTATTGGAGTAATTTGAAATAGGAATAAGCTCTCCATACCAAGGCTTCTCCCTGCACGTAATCCCGCAAGCGTTCATCATCTCCCTCGGCCGTCTTGATTCCTTCAATGATCATGTTGATTGGGCCAAGGAAAGAGTAATAGCTGCGCCAGCAACCGTCGGCGGTGCCCATCCAGCTCATCAGATTTACTGCGCTTTGTTTATATTCTCCCAGAGAGGCATCATAATAAGAACTGGAGTTTTTATTAATGGTGAGTTCCCCGGAACGATAAGCAAATGTTGAGGCCACGTTGAACGAGGGATATAAAAAATAGCCTCCCAGTACCGGTTTTTGACTACCGTCCACGGTTTTTAATAATCTCATGTAACTTGCCAATATGTCTCGATAATCTTCTATCGTGCTGACCACTTGTATATTCTCCGGTTTCAGGTCCAAGAACTTGTCACAACTTTGGACGAAGAATAAACTTGTCAGGGCGATTAATATATATAACTTTTTCATATCGTTGATTTTTTAGAATCCTACGGATAGTTTGATATTGTATTCTCTTGATGTCGGGTAAGAGAATGCTCCTGATGTGCCGACATCCAAGCCCTTATATTTGGTGAATGTCAGTAAATTGTATGCGTTGAGGGAGAGCGACATGTTTTTCATCCCGAAGCGTTGTGCCACTTCCGAGGGTAAACGGTAACTGATGGCGATGTTGGACAAACGCAGGTAATCCCCTTTCTCGTATTTAGTCGATGTGTGGATCCCGGACCAGTAATCATTGCCGGATGAAACAAAACGGGCGATGTCGGTCATATCTCCTCTGGTTTTCCAGAAATTCAGGTAACGTCGTTCCCGGTTGGTTCCCGATACGCTTAAATCACTGGCATAACCGATGGCGGCTTGGCTTTCATTCCCCCAGTTATTCGGGGCATTCTGAAGATCATTAAATGATTGAATAATATGTCCCACCTTGTAACTCCATTGAGTGGAGAATTCCAGATTCTTGTAACGGAAATAGGTGTTGAATCCTCCCACGTATTTGGGATTGGAACGTCCCAAATATTGCATGGAAGTTTTGTAATAATCCGGAGACATGCTTGCATCCCGATCGAAAGATACATAGTCAGGGACGGATTCCAACGTGGGTACGGCACCACTATTTAAATAAGTTTGCTGATTTGCTTCCGATAAGGAGTCCCACCTGTCCAGTAGTTGTGCGTATTCCCTTTTTCCTTCTGGTGTCAAGTAATATTGTGGGTTACCGGATAACGGATCAACTCCTGCAATCTTCCAACCGTAGATAGAGCCGGTCTCTTTCCCGATCACGTTGACGATACCTCCTTTGAGAATTTTGGAACTGATGGCTGATGCGTAGGAATCATAATCGTGTTCTGAACGGATAATTACGTTTTTATTTCTAGCCACGTTTGCCGACGTGCTGAACGTGAGGTCTGTCCGGTTGATCCATCTGATATTGAGGAAGAACTCGATACCGCTGTTTTCCACCGTTCCCCCGTTGGCTTTTACACTTGATCTACCCGTGGAAATAGGAATACTTAAGTTTTCCAGAATATCTTCCGTGCGGTTATTGTAATAATCCATGGTGAAATTGATCCTGCCTTTCAGAAAACCGATATCAATACCCAGATTCCGGTCTTTTTTCTTTTCCCAGCCTACGGAAGGATTCGGATAGGTGAATCCGGTTGCGAATCGGTTGCCCTCGTAAGCATCACTTCCTAGCGTGATCGTGGAGAACGGGTAGGCCGTCCGGTCTATATTTCCGGTGTAACCGTACGATCCGCGGAGGGATAATTCCGTGACAATATCATTTTTGAAGAATTTCTCGTGGTGTAGATTGTAGCGTAATCCGATGGACCACAACGGGGTAAACCGATTGGCATCCCCGATAGCATCCGCCCCGTCGGCCCGGTAGTTGAAATTCAAGATATACCGGTCTTTATACCCGTAACGGAAGGTACCGAGGAACGATACGGTGCGATCCTGCCCGGTAGAGGTGTTAAACATGCTTCCGATTTGAGCCCGTAGCGTTTCGTACGAAACATCATTCCCCAAGTCCGGAACGCCCGTGATGCGGTAGTCCCCGTAATACATGGGAGAAGTGTAGCCGGAATTATTGAACTTTTTGGATGTGACTTCATTAGCCAGTAAAATGCTGAACAGGTGATCATTCTTGATCGTGAAAGAATAGTCGATTTGGTTGCGGATAGACCAGTTGAAGTTTTTACCTGAAGACTCGGATAGTTCTCCATTGTTGAATTCGCTTGGGAGTACATCCTTGTATATTTGTTTGGCAAACGTTTCTTTGTTATAAGAAGTGTACGTGCCGGCCTCGATTTCCGTGGTCGTCGTGTTGTAACTGGCTCCCTTCCGGATAATGGATGAAATGGCAAGTCCCGGAATGATGTCGTAACGGATATTGAAGGTCAAGCTGGCATCCAGGCCGTCATCCGATTTCTTGGTCTCGTTCAATTCCCGAAGAATGTTAAACGAATCGTATTTATACCCGGAAGCCGTCATTTCCGTGTAATTTTTACCTAGATAGCTTAAATCGGCGGCGTAATTCCCGTTTTCGTCATAAGGACGCTCGTAAGGATTGGCAAAAACTGCGTATTTGAACGGGTCGACAACCGAAGCGTGGTCCCTGTTCTTGCGGATGTTAGCCGACAAATCAAGGGCGAGGATTAAGTTTTTGATTGGGCGATAGTCCAGTTTCATTAAGATTCCGGCATTCGTGTATTTATTGGAAAGTAAAATTCCGTTTTTCTCTTGGAAATTGACAGAAGTATAATACGTCATTTCGTCCGATCCCCCTCGTATGCTGATGTTGTGAGAATGGGATTGGGCCGTGCGGAACAAAACCTTGAACCAGTCCGTACTCTTGCTTTTCAATCGGTTGAGTTCCTTGTCATATTGATCTTGCGTGATGAATCCTTCCAGTAATTGTTTGTAAAGATACCCGCCTCGTCCGGTCCAGTCTGAAAAACTGAGTCCGAAAGTTTTTAGAATATCTTGCTCGTATTGTAGTTTTTCCCGGGAATTCATGAAGTCCATGTGTAGACGGGGAGCTTCGGCCAGACTATAATTTCCGGTGTAGTTGAATTGTGTCTTTGAACGGAATCCTTTTTTCGTGGTGATAACGATAACCCCGTTGGCTGCCTTTGCCCCGTAGATTGCTGCGGCGGAAGCGTCCTTCAAAATGGTTACCGATTCAATATCTTCGGGCATGATGTTACCGACCCCATCTTGCATGATGGTACCCGCATAATCCCCGGTATTGTTTTCCGGTACACCGCTCATGAGAGGAAGGCCGTCCACGATCCAGAGGGGTTCTGTCCGTCCGGTGAGGTTATTTTCTCCCCGGATAGTAATTTTTGCACGGGTTCCGGGGGCTCCCGACAGGGTCGTACTGTTCAGTCCGGCGATGGTTCCTTCCAGAATCCGGTCAATGGAATTGATCCCTTGCGTGCGTAAATCTTTCGCCGTGATCACGGAGGCACTTCCTGTCATGTGGTCTTTCTTGATCGTTTCCATACCGGTAACGACGACTTCATCCAGTTCGGCAACATCCTCTTCCATGATCACTGAAATAATTTGTTCTCCTTCCACTTCCCGTTGCACGGGCTTCATCCCGATAAACGTGAATCTTAATATATTCTTTCCCTGCGGGATGTTGATTTTAAACCGTCCGCTAGGGTCTGTAACCGTCCCTAGTGTGGTTCCTCTTAAAATAACTGCAACGCCCGGTAAAAGCATTCCTTGCCTATCTTTCACGACCCCGGAAATCAGATGTTGCGAGATTTGAGCGTTTGCTTTTTCCTGTTTCTTTTTCAAGATAATGATTTTGTCTTTCATCGTGTATGTCAAACCGAAAGGGGTAAGGCACACTTTTAATGCCGAATCCAACGACACGTTTTTCACGTTCACGGAAATCGTTTTGTTAATATCGATCTCCTTGGAGTTATACATGAAATCGTATTTCGTCTGATTTTTAATCTCTTTCAAAATTGTCGGTAAATTGGCATTCTTCAGCGACAGGCTTAATTTTGTTTCGTCCGTTGTCGCCTTGGCCGATAATATGGGGAGAAGCATGGCTAGTGAGACCAGCGAGAATCTGAAAAAATTCCATAGTTTCCCCATACAATTATTTTTATAATTGATTTTTTTCATAGTAGATGTTGTTAGCTATTTTGTGATGAGCTTATCTGATTTGTTGTTCCGAGAAACTTCGGGGAAATTTCACGTCCATGACGATGGCCGGATTCACGGGATAAACAATTCCCCCGATCATTTCCGTGCTTTCCGGAATGACTTCTTTGATGCGAATGACCCCTTGTAGTCCGTTGCCGGTTTGCACGAAAACGAAAAGCGGGGTTGTTGACCCGACAGGGATGGACACTTTTGATTCCGTGAAATCGAAAACGAAATCTTCTTGTTGTGCCAGCGCTTCAAAATCTGCGTTCGTGAAACTCTGCGGGGCGGGCATGTACTTCGTGTGGCAGGGAAGGTCAAAACTGTAATCGAGTAGACTTTCGTTTTGGAACGTGTTGTGCCACAGCAAGGCTCTCATTTTTATCGGGGATTCGAAATACACGGCCTGGTTTGTTCTGTCGTAAGCCAGGGCGATATCAATGCCTTTCTTGACAGATTCCGCGAGTTCTTTGTATAGATTAGCCGAGTACACTTGTTGCGTGGAACTCAGGAAAAAAGAAGTGGCCCGCAGGTAATCCGGTTCACCGTGGAATACCCCCTCCGGATCCGTGTACTCCACTTTGTCAAACAAGGCTTCCAGTTTGACATTCTCGTAGAAATTCACGGTCCCGATCTGCTTGCGGATATCAAATGATTTCAAGCTTCCCGTGTAGGTTCCTTCAATCGGTCCCCCGAAACTGGTTTTACAGTTGAAAGTAATCGTGTAAATATCCCCTTCCTGGGAAATGTTGATTTCACCTTCCGACAACTCGTTTGCCGTCGTGCTTCCTCCCGAATTGTATTTCACGCTGGAATTACCCTTGAAGGAATACTCGTCACGGTTCAAGGAATAGGCGTATTTGCCGGGTACGATCCTGTCAACCTCCGGGGAGGCGACCCTAAGACAGATGCAGGCCCCACTCCCGCGTGCGTCCTTGGTCAGATCGCTCAGCACGAAACCGTGTTCGTAAAGGCCGATCAGGAAATTGCCCGTCTGTTTCCCTTTTACCTCGGCGCTAAAACCTTTTACCTGATCGACTTTCTCCCCGTCTTCTCCTTGATATCGATCCTCGAAGGTGTAATCTGTAACTGCAATCACCGTGTGATTGTTGTCGTGATAAATCGCTCCTTGCTCCAGCAGATAGTTTTCCCCATAAAAACTAATCCGGCCCGTGGCTGATAGTTCATTATCCTCGTCGGAACAGGAGGGTAAGCCTATCAGTGCAAGTAGCATTGCGGTTAATATTCGACAGTTTTTTTTCATAAAATAGGTGTTAAAAATTTAGCATATTTATGATTATCTCATAAAACGATCGTTTTATAAAGTACTTAAGTTCAGATTGTTGTTGAATGTTGCCTATTCGCTGTAACTCACGATCAGCGTCTTCCCGTTTATCCTGAAATGTATTCCTCCCGCTATTTCCATCGCTTCGAGTAGCGTGTTGATGTCGTCATATTTTCTGACGTCACCGCTAAACACGACGGATTTAGCCGCTTCGTTACTGTAAAATACCTCTATGTCATACCAGCGAGACAATTGTTTCAGTATATTCTCCACGCTTTCTTCCATGAATATATATTGCCCGTGTCTCCACGCCGTGTAGAGTTCCGTGTTGACGGTTGTCAATTGAATCGGTTCGTTGGGAAGATAGACTGCCTTGTTACCGGGGCTTAGAATAATGGCATCTTTCCCTTGGCTCATTCGTACAGATCCCTCTTCCAGTACGGTTTCGATAGCATTCTCGTCCGTGTAGCTTCGCACGTTGAAAGAAGTTCCGAGTACTTCAATATTAACCCCGTTTCTAGCATTAACATGAAAAGGATGTTGGGGATCTTTGGCGACTTCGAAATAGGCTTCTCCTTCCAAGTAAACTTCTCGGGTGATATCGTTGAATATGACGGGATACCTTATTTTACTTTGAGAATTCAGCCATACTTTCGTGCCGTCTGATAAGGTAAGCGTGAATTCGCCTCCCTTGGGAACGATCAGTTCGTTGTAGTTATTGGCTTGTTCGTTTTTTGTATTTTCGGATGCCGTGTAACGTAATCGCGAACCTTCATTCCGGATAGACAATTCCTCGGTAGCGACGATTTCTGTTTTGTTTTTTTCCGAAAGGGAAATGATTTCTCCGTTGTTTAAGATCAACATTGCCTTAGAGCTTCCGGGGGAAATAGTGGTTTTGGCCACGGTAGGGTGTTCTTCCTGGTAGAAAAACAGCGTTGCGATGCCGATGATAAAGACGGCGACGGCCGCGGCCCAATACCATTTGCCGAATAATCGTCTGTTCGTTTGTACGTAGCGTCTGCGATAGTTATCCAAGCCGCGGGTAGTACTTATTTGTTGGTATCTGGCAATATCCTCGCTGAAACTTTTTTCTTGTAAGCGGGCGTATATTTTCTCGTTTTTGGGAGAAGCTTGAAGCCAAGAAGTTAATTCTTCCTTCTCGGACTTGCTTAGTTCGTCTATTTTTTCCTTTAAAATGAGAGATGCGATACGTTGTTTCTTTATGATCGGGTCCATAATTACGTTGTTTGTATCTTATAAACCCGCAACTTTTTATTTCGGTGACAAGAAATAGATTTTTTTTGAGTTTTTATCGATTAATCGGTTTCGGTACTTCGTATTAAGATGATTAACAGTAAGAACGGGGTGTCTTTCAATAAGGAACGTAAGGATTGGATCGCCCTTAGCTTGTATGTTTTCGCCGAGTTCACGGATATTTGCATGTTGTCGGCGATTTCTTGAAGGGATTTGCCCTCCAGTAACCCGATGATGACCTGTTCGCATTGTTTTGGCAATTGATTGATCGCTTCATTCAGCAAACGGCTCATTTCTTCTTCCATCAGGTAATCCTGACTCTCTTCTTCTTCTTTCACCGGGAAATTCTCCGAGATAAGTTTTTGGCGGTTTTTGAGATTGCGAGCCACGTTCAGCGTGCGGTTCTTCGTGGCCGTGAAGAGTAAGGAATGAAGGGCGGCGGGTGATTTTAGTTCTTCCCGGATTTGCCAGATATGATGAAATATTTCAAGTACGACATCTTCCGCCTCCATGAGTTCCAGATCATGACGCATGGCGTAAGATACCAATGTCTTGTAATATTGGCAGAAAATCGATTCAAAGGATTTTTCGTCACCTTTGATAAATTGTTGAAAGTGTCTCTCGCTAATAACCATGATCACGCTACTTATCCTTGCACAAATTTAAAGATAAATGAATAAATAGCATCACTAAAAGATAAAAACTATTTTGAATTGTTGCTATCAAAACAAAGACAGGAGTGTTCGGATGTAATTATTTTGCAAAAAAAACTAAGATTATATTATTTTTTTTGTACTTTTATGCAAGTTGTGTGTTAAAATTACGCTAAAATGAAAATGATTAAGCTCATTTCTAAGACATGTTACAAATTGTACGTGGTACTATTTTGTTGCATTTTGAATACTGGGGTTTTGAATGCATCGAATCGATTAGATGTTGACACGACGGTTTATGTCGTAGCGGATGAAGGTCCTAAATTTAAAGGGGATATGACGCAATGGATAGGTGAAAACGTTCAATATCCTCAAGTAGCCTGGGATAATGGTATTATGGGCAAAGTGATCGTCGCTTTCATCGTGGAAAAGGATGGAAAAGTTTCTAATGTACAGGTTGTACGGGGAGTACATGAGTCTTTAGATGCGGAAGCGTTAAGGGTGTTTAATAAGATGCCTGCTTGGAAACCGGCAAAGATCAATGGAGAGAATGTGCGTTATCGCTTTACTTGCCCCTTGATGTTTAATATCGAACGTGCGGTGGCTGAACCTTATTTATATGATGAATTTATTGCCATGTTAGAGCGGGAAGGAAAGATCCCTTTGGAAAATATTCAGGAAGAGACAGATCCGGTAATAATACAGATGTATGTGGCACAGAAACAACAATTCTTAAAAGGTGGGGAAAGTGCTTTTAAATTAGTGCTTGATAGGATGAGTCCGTCGTATAATGTGAGAGTGCCCGCAAGTTTTATTCGGGAATATAAGTTGGATAAAGAACAGCAGAAAAAATTGGAGGTCGTATATAAATGGAAAAGGCTTGAACAAGAAAAGCTAATAAAGCGAATGGGAAAGAAGGACTTGATTAAAAGATTTGCGGAATTGTCACCCTTATTTGCTCATTTGAATATTTTGGAAGAGGTGAAAATAAGGGAATGCATGAATCCCGAACAACACTTGTTGTATTTCAATGATTTGATGAAAGAGAAAATGATTGCTCATGAGCCTGATGGTAATGAACCTTGTTCCTGTAAATGTTTTTATCATTTGAATGTATCTTTGCACGGGATCGCTGGAATTCAGAATCGAATCGTGAGAGAAGTGAAATACCCGATGATTGCGCAGGAGCACAATATTCAGGGAAAAGTGGTCGTGGGTTTCTTGATTAACATGGATGGTAGAGTCTCTGACGTTCACGTGGTTCAAAGTGTGGATCCGAGTTTGGATGCGGAATCTGTACGGGTCATCCGTCAATTGCCGCCTTTTATTCCGGTGATATGTCCGATCCATAAGCGAAAAGTGGCTGTTTATTATACGGCTCCGATAAATTTCAAACTTCAATAGTTTTTTGTGAGAGTAAAAATATATCTGAGTAAATTTATAAATCGTATCTTATGGCGTTTGTTTTTAGTTCTCTGAAGAAGAAAGGCTTTATACTTTTGTTGTGTTTCTGTATGCTATCCGCTAGAGTTTTTACCCAAGTGTCAATCTATCGGACGGATTCTCTTTCGTATGAAAATTACCTTCAAATGTTGGATGAGGAATCAAAGATTCCCGTGTCGGAGATCCCGGAGGATGAAAACCCGGAACATTTAAAAGAACAGATGGCAAAGTATCGTGACGGAGATCGAGCAACGTATAATTGGCGATGTGAAGGGGTGAAACGTGCAGATGAGTATGCTTCCCGCTATGCGGTTGATGTGGTCAAGTATGCGGGATTACGGAAAACGGGAGCTAACGTACTGGAGGGTGTGTTCCGTTATTTTTACGATATGGAAATAAGATTGTTGGAAGAGATTGGGCCCAAAAAGTTTATTCATAAATATATTATGGCTACACCCAAATTTGCACATCTAAACATTCTGAAAGAGGCAAAATTACGAGAGGTGATGGACCGGGATGATCATATTCGTTATTTTTTGAAATATATTTTACCTGTGATTCCCCGTTCCCGTGGTCAGATTGTTGAAAAAGATGAGTTTAAATGCGTGCATTACGTGCGACAACCTTTATTTGCACAGGGAAATTTGATGGAGTGGATCAGTAAAAATGTGGTATATCCGAAGGATGCGATACGAAATAACTGGGAAGGGAAAATTGTTGTTGGTTTCACCGTGGAACTCGACGGGTCCCTTTCAAACGTGCATGTGATAAAAGGCGGTGCATACAGTCTTAACGTGGAAGCTGTCCGACTCATGAAATCAGCCCCGAAATTTATTCCCGCATGGTGTCCGCTTCATCAGCGGAATGTACGGAGGGATTTAAGGGTAACCATTAGTTTCAACTTGCAGTAAAAGAATATTCTTTGTATTGAGAAGCGACACGATTTTGTAATTGACCTGTGTTGATTATTATAAGATAATAATTATCTTTGTGTATTAATAAAAGTAATTATGGTACAGGTAAATAATCCATTTGTTACGGCAGGATATGTCTCTTCAGAGTATTTCTTTTGATGTCGCCGGTAATCTCTCGTTTAATGTGCAGCTGGGAGACTTGCTATCACCTCGGAGCAGGGAACATACTATATCTATGATAAGTTTTTTGCTTTGTGGTTTACCCGTTATTTTTAGTCGTGAAATCCCCTTCATTTTCCAGGTCGGCCCGGGCTTTACTCTGCGTCACGAGATAGACTCCCGTGAAAACCAGTAGAGCTGCAACAGGTTTATCCCAAGTTAGTGTGTCTTGGTTCATAAGAATGGCTAAAGTGGCGGCAACCAGCGGTTGTGCGTAATTGTACATGCTGATCGTCGTGGGACGGATGCGTTTCAAGGCGATCGGGATGAACAGGTAGGCGAGGAACGTGGCGCAAAATACCACGTAGAACAGGCTGGAAAGTGCGCTGAATGTCGTTGCCGACGAGAACAGTTTGGCGTTTACCACGTCTTGCATACTGAACGGGAGCATGAGGATTGTTGAAAACAAGAACATCCATTTCATCAGGGTTACCGGGGAGTAACGCTGGGCGATCGGTTTGGAAATCACGAGATAGGTCGCGTAGCTCACCACGCTAATAAAACAAAGTAGGTTGCCTATCAACGAGCCGCCGTGTCCTTGATTTATCGTGTAGGATTGCCAAATGATCAGCAGGGCCCCGCAGGCACCGATCAGTACCCCGCCGGCCTTCTTGGAAGTAATCGGTTCCTTTAGTACCAAAGCTGAAATAAGCATCACCATCACGGGATTCATCGTGACGATCAATCCGGCGTCAATCGGGGAAGTCATTCCAAGTCCTTCAATGAATGTAAGTTGATTAACAGTTGTACCTAGAATGGCACAAAAAAACAGGATTAGTAAATCTTTTTTACTTACTTTCTCGTTTAAGGTAAATAGGGAAACCACCCAAAAGGCGAGTGCCCCGAATGACATACGTAGGAACGTGAGGCCTACAGGATCAATCCACTCCGGCATTAAGGTTTTGGCGATAGGAATATTTATTCCAAAGAGGATGTTTGCGGCGAAGATGGCTATGTGGCCATGCCATTTATCTTTTGTCATAGGCTCATGATTCTTATATTGATGCGAATGTAAGGTTATTTTTTATATAAATAGATGGGCGTATGAAAAAAAAGAAGATAGGATTATTACCAAAGATCGTGATTGCGATTGCTTTGGGTATAGCGTGCGGACTTTTCTTCCCCGGTTGGCTGGTAAGAATTTTCTTAACGATAAATGGATTGTTTAGTAATTTCCTTGGTTTTATTATCCCGTTACTGATCCTTGGATTGGTGGCCCCGGGTATTGCCGATTTGGGCAAAGGAGCCGGGAGATTGTTGTTGATAACTGCTTTGCTGGCGTATGGATTTACCTTGTTTTCGGGATTCTTTACTTATTTTGCCAGTGATTTGAGTTATCCGTGGTTATTGAAAGATGCCGAATTACAGCCGCTGGAAACGGCGGCGGTGGAACCTTTGGCTCCTTATTTTACGGTGATGATGCCGCCTTTGATGGACGTGATGACTTCGTTGGTCCTGGCTTTCACGCTAGGTTTGGGAATGTCGGTGATCAACGGGGCCACTTTGAAAGGAGCCATGGAGGATTTTAAAGATATTATCAACAAGGTGATCACGGGCGTGATTATTCCTTTATTACCGCTTTATATTTTCGGTATATTCTTGAATATTTCGAATTCCGGACAGGTTTCCGGTGTGTTGGGCGTGTTCGTGAAGATTATCGTGATGATATTTTTCCTGACGATCGTTCTGCTGTTTATCCAATTCTTCATTGCCGGGATCGTGTCGAAGAAGAATCCGTTCCGGTTGTTTAGGAATATGTTGCCGGCTTACATGACGGCCTTGGGAACACAATCTTCCGCTGCGACGATTCCAGTGACATTAGAGCAATCGATAAAAAATGGCGTCAACCGGGAGCTGACTGCTTTCGTGATCCCGCTTTGTGCCACGATACATTTGTCAGGTAGCACGATGAAGATCGTGGCTTGTGCCATGGCCATCATGTTGATGTCAGGGATGCCGATTTCTTTTGGAGTGATGGCCGGGTTTATTTTTATGCTGGGAATTGCCATGGTGGCGGCACCGGGGGTACCGGGTGGTGCGATCATGGCGGCTTTGGGATTATTGCAGTCCATGCTGGGATTCGACGAGACGGCTCAAGGCTTGATGATCGCCTTGTACATTGCGATGGATAGTTTCGGTACGGCTTGTAACGTGACGGGAGATGGTGCAATTGCCGTGATTATGGACCGGATTAACAAGAAAAGTCGCCACACAGGGACTCGGGATGAACTAGAAGAGGTGGTCGTGGTGGAATAATCTGGTATTCAGTCTGATTTAATACACGAAATAAAGATTAATACATTGTACTTTCCTGAAAATGGTTGACTCGGATTAAACAAAAATTTTAACAAACACCCTAACAATGTATCAAAGATACGACATATAAAT
>DYVS01000189.1:0-5773 GCA_020743075.1 Butyricimonas virosa
AACTTTAGCCTCTGAGAACATAGTGATAATCGTTTTATTTTATTTTTGATACTATAAATTTACAACTTTTATCGCTATGTTCCTAATATTCAAATAAATAATTTTAATCCTTATATCGAACTCACGTTAAAATAAACTTTATCATGGAAACAACGGCGTTAAAGGCAGCTATCTCTTACGAGAGCAAGCTGGTAAGGAGAAATGGGTTATTCTATTTCTTCATTTTCGGGGTATTAGGCATATTGAGTTTTCTCGTCCCTTGGGCACGAGATTGGATTTTTTGGAAGAATGTTGCATTTGCTTCTTCCATTCCTATACGTGGAGTTTACTTTTTGAATCTATTTCAATCGTTAATCGTTATTTTTATTATTTGTGATATTGAAAGAAAGCGAAGAAAAGCTGAAACCCGGGAAGTTCTTTCTGCGCGACCTATCGGCAACAGGCAATCCTTGCTCGGGGAATTTCTGGGTATTCTTGTTCCGTTTTTGGCCGTAGACATTATTTTCATCCTTGTCTGTGTGGTTATCGGCGTAATCATTCCCGATTCACCGGTAAACCTTTGGGTGAATCTTTTTTATCTACTCACGCTTGTGTTGCCTGCGCTTGTTTTTATCACCGGGCTGTCTTTGCTTGTGAACAAATTGTTCAAGCAACCTTTGATCAGTTGGGTGACCTTGACCGCTTTTCTTTATTTTGCTTGTAATTATTGGGTGACGCCTCTTTATGGAATATTGGATTTCCGGGGTAGCTTACTTCCAAGTTCTTTTTCCACCTTGATCGGATTCGTGTATCTTGAGGATTACTTGCTCCAGCGGTTCGTTTTCTTATTCTTGGGAATCGGTTTTCTTTGTTTCGCTGTTTTGTTTGCGAAGAGAAAACCCAATACCTCCGATCGGAAATGTTATTTGATTGTTCCTGCTTCCCTGTTTTTGGTGCTAGCCTTGGTGTTGGGGGGTATCTATGTTGGGAAATTTCAAGCTCGCTTGGAAAATAGAATAGCGTACCGTGAAACGTTTCTTAAATACAATGAATATCCCACGTCACGCGTGCTTACCCACGACGTTACGTTTCATCCCGGGGGAGAAAAATTCTCGGCAACAAGTCGTATGAGCATACAAAACCGGAAAAAGGTAAAAATGGACAAGCTTTTACTTTTTTTAAACCCGGGACTGGAAATCGGTAAAATTGAGTCCAATGGGCAAAGTCTTTCTTTTAGCAGGGATTACCAGGTGATCGTCATTGATCATCCTTTGGCGCCCGGCGAAGAGATTGAATTGGAGGTCGAATACGAGGGACGTATTGACGAGGATATTTATCAAGTAAACATCCCCGACGATGAATTCTTTTCTCCTGCTGCTCGGTATTCACAAAAAGAAAATTATGGTAGACGCAGGGCTTTCGTGTCGAGTGGGTTCACGCTGCTTGTACCGGAAGTGATGTGGTATCCGATGACTGTTCCCCCGGTGGAATTACAGGCATCCAAAGAGATTAATTTCACGGATTATACTCTCCATGTTAAGAATCCGGGGGAAATGACTGTTTTATCTCAAGGAACCCCCACGAGGGAAGGGGAGAATGTTACATTCAATAATTTGCAAAACTTGACGGGTTTAAGTCTTTGTATGGGGATGTACGAGAAAAGAGCTGTCACCGTGGATTCCGTTACCATCGAGTTTTATACTTACCCGGGGAATGATTTTTATCTGGAATATTTCGATGAATGGGATGCGCTGGGAAAAGATAATCCGGACCGGGAAAAGAAGTTAGTGGAAATCGTGAAGCGATGTAAAGATGTCGTCGAGGATGGTAAACCTAATCTCTATCCCTTCAAATACTTAAAACTGATCGAAGTACCCTCGTCCTTATCTTTGCTGGTCAAACAATCGTTCAGTAATAATGTTCAACCGGAGATCGTGTTCTTTGGGGAACGGCTGTGTAAAGTGGAGACACCTCATCCCGGTTTTTATACCGGTGAACCTGACAGGGGAGTGAGCGTGCAAGATTTCCTGTTGGATAACAAGATCCCCTTCGATTTGAACAGGATGGGTGTAAATTATCTTTTCTCAAATTACAGTAGCAGTATCACCTCCGATACGTATCAAGGCATCGAGTTGATATTTAGAGAAATGATAAATTCTCGACCTATTCGGGATAAAATAACCACGGAAATGTTAGACCATATCGTGGAAAAAGGATTGGAAGGTGTGGTCTCGGAAGAATATAGTAGGGAGCAAAGTGCGCTTGTTACTTTGAAAGTTTCTTCTTTGTTAGGCTATCTCTCAACGATTACTACTTGGGATTCTTTAACCCGGTTTATGCAGGAATTTAACGCGACTACTCGTTTTCAGGAAGTCCACTTCGATTCGTTTATCGAGGGATTTAAACGGCGTTTCGGGCAGGATATTAAAGCCTATATGGACGAGTGGTACACGAGTAAACGGATACCGTTGTTAACGATAAAAGATGTATCTCGTAAAATAACGGGTGAGATGCAGGTTATTGATTTTAAGGTGGGAAATTTCGGTAATACGGATGGAGTTGTTTCGATTACGACAAGTGAGCGACGAATCGGTGAGGCGCGGATCAATTATTGTCGGAGCTACTTGATCAAACCCGGGGAATGTCAACGAATTGTTATCCATGAAGAGATGGGCAATGTTTTGCAATTGACCACTAATTTCTCCGGATGTTTCCCAAGGGATATTTCATTCGATAATAGAAACCTTCCATTGGTAGGTGCTATACCGGTCGAAAGGGTTACCTTGCTTGAACGGAATCAATTCTATCCCCCGGGAGAAATTGTGGTTGACAATGAAGATGAGAACTTTCACTTGATTGACTCGTCAAACAATCGAAAACGATTGGCGGATTTAATCAAAAAAGAGAATAGAGAAAAATACGTTGATTTGCACAAAATAAAGGCTAACACGTGGAATCTTTCTTTATCTCAGGAATTTTATGGAGGACATATTCGTAGCGGCTTCATAAAAAAGGCCGGAACGGGAAAGTGCAAGGCGGAATGGATGGCAGACCTTCCGGAGCCGGGAAAGTATGAAATATTTATCTATCGACCTCATATTATTAAGTATGCAGGAGATGCGGTAACAACAGATTATCCCGGGATGAAAAATTACTATACCGTTTATACGCCCGAGGGAGAGAAGGAAATTGTCTTGGAGATTCCGGAAAATGATGGAATGCCGGTGTACGAGTATTCCTTATCGGCAGAAGAAGCTTGGGTGTCTTTAGGTACATTTACTTTATCTGCAGGCGAATCACGTGTCGTGTTGGATGACCGGGGTGTAGCTCCTATTACAGATGAAAAATTTCGGAGTACATATCATCAACTGGTGGTAGCCGATGCCGTTAAATGGGTAAAGATAAAATAATCAGGTCTCTCTCTTCTCGTACCAGAGAGCAGGTTATATCCCTACAAAAAAAGCCAACTAATTTTCAATGAATTAGTTGGCTGATTTTTTATTTCAGAAATATTCCTACTGTAATTACTTTTTACTCTTCTTCTCTTTCCTTTTCGTTGGAGCGTCTCCCCGCCTTCCTCGCCGGAGTTTGCGTTCCGGGCGTTGGCGGTTGCCTCTGGTTTTAGAAGAAACCACCTTTGCCGGGGCGGCGGTTGTGGTGCTTTCACTTCCCACGAGAGCGAAATCCAGTTGGCGGGCAACCAGATTGGCCTTTGCCACTTTCACGAGTACTTGATCTCCCAGTTGGTAGACTTTCCGGTGGTGACGGCCCACGATGCAGTAGTTTTCTTCGTCGAATTCGTAATAATCCCCCTCCAGTTCATTAATAGAAACAAGTCCTTCGCATTTGGTGTCATTCAGTTCCACGTAGAAACCCCATTGCGTCACGCCGGAGATCGTTCCCATGAAGTTCTCGCCTAGCTTGTCGCTCATGAACTCGACTTGCTTATACTTGATGGAGGCTCTTTCTGCGTTAGAGGCGATCTGTTCCATGTCGGAGCAATGTTTACACATCTCTTCATACTTATCGGCATTGGCCGAGCGTCCACCGTCGAGATAGCGTTGCAGCAAGCGGTGGGTCATCACGTCCGGATACCGACGGATCGGTGACGTGAAGTGCGAATAGTAGTCGAAAGCCAACCCGTAGTGTCCCACGTTCACCGTTGAGTAAACGGCCTTTGCCATGGTACGGATGGCCAGAGTTTCGATCATGTTCTGTTCCGGGCGATCCTGCACGTCTTCCATCAATTTGTTCATGGAAGAGGATATTTGTCGGGGAGTACTTGTGCGTAGACGGTAGCCGAATTTGGCGATAAAACGGCTGAAATCTTCCAGTTTTTCGGTGTTCGGTTGCTCGTGAATACGATACACGAACGTTTTGGCTTTTTGGTTTTCCTTGACTTTCCCGATTTTTTCCGCTACTTTTTTGTTGGCTAGAAGCATGAATTCCTCGATCAACTTGTTGGCCTCCTTCGAGCGTTTGAAGTACACGCCCGTGGGTTTCCCCTTCTCATCAATATCAAAGCGAACCTCGATCCGGTCGAAAGCGATGGCGCCATTCTGGAAACGGGCGGCCCGTAGTTTCTGGGCCAGATCGTTAAGGGTTAATATCTCTTCTTTATAGTCGCCCTCGCCGCCCTCGATCATGGCTTGTGCTTCCTCGTAAGTGAAACGGCGGTTTGACTTGATGATCGTTCGTCCGAACCATTGATTGACCACCTCGGCTTTGTCATTCAACTCGAAAACTGCCGAGAAACAAAGTTTTTCCTCGTCGGGACGTAGCGAACATAACCCGTTGGACAGTTGTTCCGGTAACATCGGGATCGTGCGGTCCACGAGATACACGGATGTGGCGCGGGTGTAGGCTTCCTTGTCCAGCACGGAATCCGGGGTCACGTAGAAACTGACATCCGCGATATGTACGCCGACCTCGTAATGCCCGTTTTTCAACTTTTGGAGCGAGAGGGCATCGTCGAAGTCCTTGGCATCCTTCGGGTCGATCGTGAATGTCGTGATTTCCCGGAAATCTCTGCGGTTCTTGATTTCCTCTGCCGGGATGGCATCTTTTATCTTTTTAGCGGCTTTTTCCACGTTTGTCGGGAATTGTACGGGCAGTTCGTATTCCGCCATGATTGCGTTCATTTCCGTGTCGTTGTCTCCCGGCGTTCCGAGAACTTCCAGCACTTTCCCCACCGGGTTCTTCTGGTTCTCCGGCCACTCGGTAATCTTGACGATGGCTTTTTCCCCGTCCTTGGCACCGTTCAAGTCTGCCAAGGGGATAAATATATCGTAAGGTAATTGTTTGCCCGTGGGAACGAGAAAGGCGTATTGTTTGGAGCATTGTATGATGCCCACGAATGTTTCTTTCTTGCGTTCGAGGATTTCCACCACTTCCCCTTCGGGGCGTCTTTTGGAACTTCGGGCATAGAGTAACACTTTTACCTTATCGCCGTTTAAGGCATGATTCAGACCGACTTGCGGAATGAAAACATCTTCTTTGCAGTCGTCCGAGATCAAGTAGGCAGTACCTTTTGCTGTTAGGTCGATGATTCCGGTAACGTAAATGGTGTTTACCTTGAATTTAAAAAGACCGGTTGATTCTTCTGTGAGCATATTGTCATTTTTCATCTCGTAGAGAACCGTCATGATCAATTGTTTGGCATTCATGTTCTTGATGCCTAATCTTTGAGCTAGTTGCTTGTAATTGAAGTTTTGATCGGGGTTACCGGAAAATATATCGTATAATAATCGGTGTAATTCTTTCTTACCGATGTCTCTCTTGCTTTTTTTTTCTT
>DYVS01000190.1:0-4919 GCA_020743075.1 Butyricimonas virosa
TATTCGGATGACTTTCCTCATGCTTTTCCATCTCTTCACGGCGGGCCTGTTGAATTTCTTTCGCCTGACGCTTTTCCCAACGCAATTCAGCCTCCAACACCGTCCGGTCAATCTGCCTCAATGCCAATTTCACAACAGCACCTTCTGCAATCGGTCGGCTCACATCGTACTCCGGATTATCTTTCAGGATCCGTTTCATCTTGATATCAAACTTCCGGGAAAGAGAATATAACGTCTCTTTCGGTTTCATCCGGTGATAATAAAACTTATCATCAACAGATTTAAACGGTTTCACCACAGGAATCCTCAATACCTCCCCGATCGAAAGGGCATTTTCGCTCTTATCATTTAATGCTTTCACTTCATCCACGGAGACACCGTAAGCCTTACATATGGAAAAAAGCGTTTCCTTGGCTTTTACCGTATGGAGATAATAGGACTTTCCCTGATACACGATCTTCTCTGTCGATTTCTCTATCTTGATTTCCTGCGCCCCGACATAACCCGTCAAACCCAGCAACAGGAATACTAAAACGAATCTTACCATCTTTATCACTTCTTATTTTCAAAGCAAAAATAGTAAAATAGTAGTGATAATTGAAAAATCTCTGCTATTTTTGCAAAGTTAAGGTATTTCGATACCGGTAATGCCCGTGTTCAGTAGTGATGAACACGGCAAGTTTTATAACTTACAAACATAATACACTCTATGGGTTTCTTTAAAAAAGGACATATCATCGTGTTATTGATCAACATAGCCGTGGCCTGCATCGTGTTGTTCCTGATCGGGTATATCGTGTTGAATCGATTGGAGAAATACACGAATCATGGTTACTATATTGCAGTTCCTGAACTCCGGGGACTTACTCCCGACGAGGCAGAACCTTTCGCCAAGGAAAAGAATTTGCAAATCCTTGTCATCGATTCGATCTATGACAACAATGCCAAACCGGGAACCATCGTGGAACAATTCCCGTCACCGAATGCTCACGTGAAGAACAACCGGGCCATTCAGCTGACCATCAATGCCAATGCTCCGGAAAAAATCATTTTCCCGAACCTTCGTAACGTGGCTTTCCGCCAATCCTTGCAACGATTGAAGAACTTGGGACTCAACGTGGGGAGAATCGAATATGTTCCTTCTAACTTCAAAAATCTGGTACTTGATTTCAAATACGAGGGAAATATCATCGAACCAAACAGTTTGATACAAAAGGGGGAAACGGTGGATATTGTACTTGGAAATGGAAACACGTCCAACGACCAAGTAGCAATCCCGTCATTAGTAGGAAAAACACTGGCCGAAGCAAAAGCATTACTATTACAGGCATTCTTGAATGTGGGAGAAATCCTACCCGACAACACGGTCAAAACCGAGGCGGACCAGTCCACGGCAATTATATATCAACAAGAGCCTAAATTCGAAGAGAACATGACCATGAAGATGGGGGGAGATATCACTCTCTACCTCACAAAAGATAAAGAAAAAATAATGGCATTGGACTCCCTGTCCATTGAGGAGCAACAACCATGATAGAAGAAGAAGTAGAAGATTTAGAAGAACTGGGCGAGGACGAACCGGAACAAGAGCAAGAAATGTACGAACATTTCCGTCTGGAAGTTGATCCCGGCCAAAATTTACTGCGCATCGATCGGTTTCTGGTCGATCGGTTACCCAACGTATCCCGCACAAAAATACAGGAAGCTGCAGAGGCCCAATGTGTACAGGTCAATAATAAACCGGTAAAATCCAATTACCGGGTAAAACCCAAAGACATTGTCACTTTGATGCTTCCCCACCCGAAACGGGAAATACGGGTCATACCAGAAGATATTCCTCTAAATATCGTGTACGAGGACGACTACCTGCTGGTCATTAACAAAGAACCGGGCATGGTGGTACATCCTTCCTACGGGCATTACACGGGGACGCTTGTAAACGCTTTGGCATGGCACTTAAAAGGGAATCCGTTATTCAAAGAAAACGATCCCCGCCCCGGGTTGGTTCACCGGATAGACAAGGACACTTCCGGTCTGCTAGTCATTGCCAAAACGGAAGAAGCTAAAACCAAACTGGCCTCCCAATTTTTCCATAAAACCTCCAGCCGGAAATACGTGGCCGTGTGCTGGGGAAACTTGGAAAATGACAGCGGAACAATTATCGGTAACATCGGAAGGAGCATCTCTAACCGAAAAATCATGGGTGTATTCCCGGAAGGTAGCGACTACGGCAAACACGCCGTGACTCACTATCACGTGCTGGAACGCTTGGGTTACGTGAATGTCGTGGAATGCGTGTTGGAAACCGGACGTACCCACCAGATCCGGGCTCATTTCAAATCAATTAGACATCCGCTATTCAATGATCCTGAATACGGTGGCAATGAAATACTGAAAGGCACTACTTTCACGAAGTATAAACAATTCGTGCAAAATTGTTTCGCCCTCTGTCCCCGTCAAGCGTTACATGCCAAGACCCTCGGTTTTGAACACCCGGGAACAGGCGAATGGATGGATTTCAATTCCGAAATACCACAAGACATTCAACAGCTCATTGAAAAATGGCGAGGCTACGTGGCCAACCGGGAACTGGAAGACATCGAATAACTTAAACAAGCACGTATTTCAAAATACACAATATCGAGAGTACACATATCGTGAGATTCAACTCTCGATATTTACCTGCCAACAATTTAAGCAACACGTAAGTCAATAACCCCAACACGATACCCTCGGCGATGGAATAAGTCAAAGGCATCATGACAATCGTCACGAAAGCAGGAAAAGCCTCTGTTATATCATCAAAACGTATTTTTTTCACCGCATCAAACATAAAACTCCCCACGATCACCAATACCCCAGCCGTGGCAATACCCGGAACCAACAAAAAGAACGGGGCAAAGAATAGAGCAACAATAAACAACACGCTAACAACGGCGGCTGTCAAACCGGAACGCCCTCCCTCGGCAATACCGGCAGTGCTTTCAGCGTAAGTCGTGGTGGTTGATGTCCCGAGTAAAGCCCCTACCGTTGTTCCCACGGCATCTGCCATCATCGCGGGCTTCAATTTGGGAATACTCCCGTCCGGTTTCACCATGCCTACCTTATTTGCCGTACCGACCAATGTTCCTAAAGTATCAAAAATATCCATGAACACGAGCGAAAAAACTGCAATCAACATATTGGCAGACAATAAAGAATGAAAATCTAGCTTGAAAAAGACCGGTTCCAAAGAATGAGGCATCGATACTAAAGAAAAGTCTTCCGGAATCTGGGTAATCCCCAAAGGAATACTTAATAACGTGACCGCCACGATCGCATAGAAAAGAGCCCCTTTCACTTTCCGTGCAACCAACACACCCCCGACAATAATCCCTCCCACAGCCAATAACGTCGATGGAGTAAATTCGCCCAAAGAAACAAATGTTACAGGATCAGCCACAATCAACCCAGCCTTTTGTAATCCTAAAAAGGCAATGAACAGACCGATACCCACGGATATGGCATGTCTCAAGGTTTCGGGAATAGCATTCACAATCAACTCTCGCACGTTGAACATCGTCAACAGGATAAACACCACTCCCTCAATAAAAACAGCCGCCAAGGCACTCTCCCATGAATACCCCATACCCTGCACCAACGTGAAGGCAAAAAAAGCATTCAATCCCATACCCGGAGCCAAAGCAAAAGGTAATTTTGCCAAAATAGCCATCATTAGCGTGGCAAAAGATGCCGCCAAAGCAGTGGCCGTGAACACGGCACCCCGATCCATCGATGCCGCCGAAAGAATATCCGGATTCACGGCAAGAATATACGACATCGTTAAAAAAGTAGTGACCCCAGCCATGATTTCTGTCTTTACCTTCATCACGCTGGGATCAAATCCAAAAAGTTTCTTTAATATCATCTTTATAAAAGATAAAACTAAATCCTCGTTACACGTTAAAACGGAAGTTCATCATGTCCCCGTCCTGCACCACGTATTCCTTTCCTTCCACGGACATTTTCCCGGCTTCCTTACATTTTGCCTCGGATCCCAAAGCAATAAAATCCTCGTATTTGATCACTTCTGCACGGATAAACCCTTTCTCGAAATCCGTGTGAATAATTCCGGCAGCCTGCGGGGCTTTCATCCCGTTCTTGAAGGTCCACGCTCTCACTTCCTTCACTCCTGCCGTGAAATAAGTACGCAAATTCAATAACTTGTAAGCCGTACGAATCAATTTATTCACCCCGGCTTCCTCCAAGCCCAAATCCTGCAAAAACAACTGCTTCTCTTCGTACGTATCCAACTCTGCAATATCCGCCTCGATGGCAGCGCCAATCACCAGTACTTCAGCCCCCTCGTCTTTCACGGCATCCCGAACAGCATCCACATATTTATTTCCCGTCACGACGGAAGCCTCATCCACGTTACAAACGTACAAAATAGGTTTATTCGTCAGCAACATCAACTCCTTTGCTGCCTCCTGCTGCAAATCGTTTAATTGCACGGAACGAGCAGATTTTCCCTGTACCAACGCATCCTTGTATAAATGTAACACCTCGACCAGGCGTTTCGCTTTTGCATCCCCCCCGGTCTGGGCTTTTTTTTCCTCTTTTGCCAAACGGTTTTCCACCGTTTCCAAGTCTTTTAACTGCAACTCGGTATCAATTGTTTCCTTGTCCCGGATCGGATCAACATGACCATCCACGTGCACGATATTACTATCATCAAAACAACGTAACACGTGAATAATCGCATCCGTTTCCCGAATATTAGATAAAAATTTATTTCCCAAACCTTCACCTTTGCTGGCGCCTTTCACTAACCCTGCAATATCCACGATCTCCACCACGGCAGGTACCACGTTTTGAGGCTGTACCAACTCGACCAATTTATTCAGTCGCTCGTCCGGCACGGTGATCACTCCCACATT
>DYVS01000191.1:0-12461 GCA_020743075.1 Butyricimonas virosa
CGAAGCATATCGAGGTTTTCGTATAAATTATTATGCAATAAACGGGGTGTTAGCTAGAGCCTATGCATTCATCGGGAAATATGAAGAAGCATTCAACATTACCGAAGAGATCATAACAGCAGTAGACAACACCAAACAACGATTATTTTCATTCACGCCAAATGCCGATGTTGAAGAAAATCCCAAAACATTCCTGGATCTGTTATTCGGACTTTCCAATGAAAAGCTAGCAGATAATTACACGGCAGAATACAATGCCACCGGGAAGCTATATGTCGATCATTATACAATAACGTTTGACGACAATGCTGATTATCGAAATACTAAACTATTAACCAAAAGTGGGACCAAATATTTTTCTACAAAATATTTGCCTTCATCTATTAACAGTATCACTAGTCACATTTGCGCAAAACTCATACCCATGGTTCGCCTAAGTGAAATGTACTATATTCGGGCCGAATATTATGCCAGCATAAATGATTTCTCTAATGCTATTAAAGAAATGGATATTGTCCGGGATGGACGCGAATGCACTAAAGGCCGTCTAGATGATATTATTAAAGACGAAAAATCTTTCCGTAAGGAGTTGATAAAAGAAGCCCAACGTGAATTTATTGGAGAAGGACAGGTATTTTTCTATTTTAAGAAATTTAATCAACCAATTTACTCTTCAATGAAAGAAAGTGATTTTACACTTCCCTTACCAGATAGTGAAACTATTCTTTAAAAATCCAAGAACATGAAAAAATATATCATTATATTATGCCTCATTATTGCAACGATCTCTTGTTCAAAAGAAGATGTCGAAAGATTTTCTTCTCAAAGGCAACTATTTTTCCCAAATGAAAACGGACAGGATACGGTGAATATTTCCTTTAGCCACTATCCGGGACAAAATACATTAAAAGTTCCTTTTGTTCTCTCTCTTATTGGTCCGACTCCTTCGGAAGACCTTGAATATAAGGTCTCCGTAGTTGATTCGTTGACAACCGCTATTACTGGGGATTACGAACTTCCCACCTCCCCAATTTTTCGTAAAGAAAGAACAAGTGACACCTTATGGATTACCCTACATAAAGAAAAATTAGAAGAAAAATCTTATCTCCTAAAAATTCAAATTGAAGGGAACTCGAACTTTATCGTAGGTTATCACGACAAACAACAAGCTCAACTAAGATATAACAACATTATCAGTTGTCCTTTATGGTGGGATGAAGTCATTGAAACAGAATATCTAGGCATATATTCTAAAGAAAAATACGATGCCTTTATACTCGTTACCGGTGAAGTTTCCTTAGAAAATAAAGAACCTTGGGAAAAAAGAGAGCTTTGCTTACAATTAAAAAAGGCTATTGAAGCATCACTTGCTGACGACGACCCGAATAATGACATAAAAGAAGCAAATGGTTCACCCATGATTATACCTTGTTATTAATTCAAAATCGAATTATCATGAAAATTTTAAATATAACATTTTTATTATTTTTTATTGGAGCATTTATAACAGGCTGTTATGATGATAAAGGAAGTTATGCCTACTCGGATATAAATCAAATCGAAATTGAAAAATTTTTATATAGTGGACAAGCATTTACAGTAGGAGATACCATTCGTGTAAATCCTAATCTAACCTTCTCCAAAGATCCAAGTGACACGCTTACTTTAAATTATGAATGGCGATTTGCAGGAAAAACTAGAAAAGATTGGAACCAAAAAAACTTTTTTTGGATCGTAGATACTATTGCTAGAGGGAATTTGGAGATGCGTATTACGGATACAAAAAATGGGATGGTTTATCTGAGAAACATCGCTATCAGTTTAAGTAGCGAATTTGATGCATTCGGCTGGGCTGTACTTGCAGATAAAGACAATCATTCATCTTTAAGTTTCATCAAAGAACGTGAAGTAAAAGATGAACAAAAGAACACGATATTTGATAATGTAGTATATCAAAATATTTATGAAACTCGGAATAATGGCGAATTGTTAGGACAATCTCCGCTAAAACTACACATGCATTTCTGTCAAGACAAATCATCAACGATTGGTCAGGTCATGGTTATCGAAGGAAGTTCGCCTTATATGGTTGACCTAAACGGTAAAACATTGAAAAAAGAGATTACAATTAATCAAGCCTTTGCCAACCAGACTCTTCCCGCTGATTTCAAACCGGTAAACGCCATGTTTATGAGATGGTGTGATCTTATTGAAAATTATGACGGAAAAATCTATTCCAGAATCAAAGGAACCGATCAATTATTTCATTCTAGCGCATTCTTACAAACACCACTTCAGTTTGAAGGTAAAGTGCTTGAACAATGTCACTTGATCTTAGCAAAATACATGAAAAGTGCTTGTGCAATAGCTCATGACAAAAAAAATAACCGATTATTATTAATCATGGACGCATCCTATGGTTCTGCCGCCGGCGCAGGAGAAGTAAAAATTTGTCCGGGGAAACCGAACACGGGTAGCGTTGAAGGATGGGTTCCCTTGGACAATATGGGTGACAACAAGGTTATTCATATTGGTTACTTCACCCCCAAAGGTTCAGGGCAAAAAGTTGGAATTTTTATGATATTACAAGATAAAAATGGGAAATACTGGACTCAAGAATTCGTGTTAAAACGCCAATACGACACGTCATCCTATTACCTCGAAGAGTGTGAACGGAATCCAATAGACTTGACTTCCATCTTAAAAGAAAATAGTATCATTTACGCACTTCCGTATCAAGTCGCATCAGAATTTGTTTTAATATCCAGTGGTGCAGATATTTACTTATATGACCGTAACTCCCCCAATGATAAAATTAAACTTTTCTATACTTGTGAGGGAACCGTGACTTGTATTGAAGCAGAAAGATTCTATCATCGTCACGCTGGAGTTGGTACGGATAACGGCAAAGTTGTGATTTTGAATATGGAAAAAGCAAAAAATTTAGAAACCAAAAAAGAAAAAGTAATTTGGGATACTCCTACAAATATAAATTTCGGAAAAATTATAGATATCCGATTCAAGACCCAATACGGTAACGATTGGAATTAGTCTCTTTATATATCACACGAAAGGACTGTGGAATTTAGAAGTACCACAGTCCTTATTTTATAGTTTTATCCCTAAGGATTGCACTAGAAAATTATAAAAAGAAAAATAATTAATTTACAAATACGTTATGAATCATAACATTCTCGCCATAGAGTCTTTTGATTAATTACAGTCTCCTGATTTATAATAAGTCAGACTGATTTTTCTTTCTCTCAATCATATTTCTGATCCACCCCTCGCTCATTAATATTAATTCCCTCTTTCATCCAGCGAGGCATTAAGGTATCTTTCAAATAATGATCAAAAAATTGCTGTAAACGAATAGTCCAATCCACTTCAGCCGGACGTGAAGTCAAGAAATGTCCTTGTCCCATATAATTCAGCATCCAAACAGGTCGTTGCAACCGCCTTAAAGCTAAAAAAAGATTACGACCATCATAAAATGAAACAGCTTCGTCCTGATCACAATGAAATATCAATGCCGGAGTATGTATTCTATCAGTAAACAACAAAGGAGAATTCGTAATATAACCATCCAAATCATCCCACAAGGTTGCACCCATACGACACTGCCAATCCTCAAACATAAACATATTCGGTTGTCCGCTTCCCTCCCGAATTGCCGTGTAAACAGAAGTCAAATTCACAGTTGCCGCCCCGATATTCACACATTTAAATATATCTGTTCGAGTAACCAAATAAGCTACCAAGAAACCAGACCAGCTATGTCCCTGTAATCCGATCCTAGAAGAATCAATAATTCCCCTGTCAATTAACGCCCTAGTTCCACTAACCACTGCATCATAAGCACTTTCTCCCGGTTTCCCGATCTCAATATAAACGTCTGGCTGAAAAACGATATATCCCCTGCTGACATATGTTGGAATATCTATCATGGCCTGACTCAATCCGGGTACGGGATGTATATGCAACTCGGAAGAATGCGTTTCATAAAAAGTAACAATGGTCGGATAACTTTTATTCTTATCATACCCATCAGGCAAATAAAGAATTCCTTGATTATTTTTACCCTTGTAATTTGTCCATTCCACTAATTGAGCAGAACCCCATTTATAATTACATTGTTGAGGATTAACATCTGTAACCTTTCTCATACGACGTCCTTGTCTATCGCACACCCACAAATCTCGATCATCAGCATAACTCTGTTTTATGCACAACATAGCATTCTTCGCCTCTTGGACAACAGAAAAAGCAAAATCCCCTTGCACCAACGGGGTTAACTTTCCATTGGCAGACAAATTACCCAATCCTTGATTTTTATTTTCCCAATCAAATATCTCCACCTTATTATCTCGGGATAAATCAACAGACAGCCCGTTTCTACCGGGATCCAACAATCGCAATATAGTATTACACTTCCGCCCTTCACCCCTTGTCCAACAATATGATTTCTGTACTTCATCCAAATTGACAACCCATATATCAAAACGATCGTACACGATCGCATTCCTCCCGTCCCGACTCCATCCTGCCAAACCATAGGGTGGTGCCGGATTAGGGCGATCATATAATTCATCATGTAATGCAAAAGGGATCACATCTGTTAATATATTTTGTTGCATTGTACATGAATTTACAACAATCCACGATTGCTTCGTGTTATCAAAGTAAAGAAGATAATCTCCTTGGGGACTCCAATGAACCGCCCGTGTCAATTCTTTTGCCACCAAATGATGATCCCCATTTCTCAAATCTACCAGATAAAGATCAAAACGTTGATCATGCCTCCAATCCCTTTGACCTAAATAAGGTTTCTCGTCTTTTTCATAAGCAAAAACAGGATCCATCCCTTCTGCAACATATAGCCCCGAATGATTCTCCTCACAGACTTTATAATTTTTCCCATTTTCACAATTATATAAAAACACCGCTGGCTGAGACCGTTTTTTATACCCCACTCCTCTAGCCTGCTCAGAAGGAACCACCGGATCATGCCAACTCCAAAGCTCCAATTGAAAACTTTCATCTTTCTCTTGTTTCTTTGGTCTTACCCTCTGCACACCTTCTCTCCGATACATAAATCGTTTATTTCCCTCAAGGAACTGTATTGAATATTTATCCAACGCCAATCGTTCCATCTGTTCAGCTCCAAGAATCTTTTCCACATTTCCATCCACCAAAGAGAATGTGTAATAATCTTGCTTTTCTCTATCATTCGTGTCTGTACAAACAAAGAAATTTCCCTCCTGTTTCTCCTCATAAAAATAAAAGTTATCTAAACTTCTTGTTTTATCCACATAGAGTACTTTTCCCTCGCTATTTCCGTCTCCCCCGTAACGTAATACATTTCCTTGATCTTCTCGGCGCACACAAATCACCTTCCATTTTTCACCATACAAACAATATTGAGATACATCAGTTAAAATCGTACTATCACGCTCCGCCACATTCAAAATAATCAAGTGATCATCCTCCTTGTAGGCCACCTGAGGAAAAATAGAATTCAATTCTGCTCCCTCATGGATATTGATCTCATACCCATCTTTTAATCGATGAGCAACACGAACACTTGTTCCATCCTGTCTTATTCTGGAAAAAGCAATCCAATTCCCTCCCGCAAAAAATTCGGGAGAATCAATATCCCTCAAGATACGGATTCCCCCTGACTTTAATTCATAAAAATAATAGGTATTGCAAATAAGACTATTTAGCGAGTCATTATCATAAAACATGTATCGGTATTTTATCCATGCTCCATTATTTGCTAATTCATAATTATCAACACGCCGCCATTGCTTATAAGCCTCTTCATCTAATTCCTTCTTTTGAGAATGACCAGATAATGTTATTACGAATAAAATAACTAAAATAAAAATAACACGATACATATTCATTTGTCAATCAAGAAAAAAACTACTTCTGAGCATTAACACGTTCTTTAATAACCTTTGAATTCAAGTACAAAAAGGCCAGCCGAGGATTCGCTTCTTTCACAACCAAACATAAAGAATCTGTAGTTAATTGACCTATTTTCTCTTTTGTTGCATATTCAGCCTTGTTCCCATCCTCAGTAACCTCAAATCCTTTCACGATAAGATACCCGTCCTTTATTTCCCAAGATTTCAATTCTAAAGAAGGAATATTAATTGCCTCACAAACACCACCTTTTTTGAAATTAAAACCTTTTAATTCGCCTGTTGATTGATATGTATACGGATTACACCATTCACCGACAATTGCTTTTTCCATTTCTTTTTGAGGATCACTTGCACAAGCAAAAGCAAATAAAATCAAACTAATACATAATAACTTTTTCATCTTTTCCATTTTTAATTAAAATTATATTTATCTAAACACATGATTTATTCCACAAAGTCATACTTTTGGTCAACTCCACGCTCATTCGCATTAATTCCTTCTTTCATCCAACGAGGCATCGGAGCATCTTTCAAATAATAATCAAAGAATTGTTGTAGACGGATTGTCCAGTCAATCTCAGCAGCCTTATTATAAAGGAAATGTCTATCTCCCTTGTAATTCAACAACCACGCAGGTTTATGCAACCGTCTCATTGCCAAGAAAAGATTTAACCCTTCTGAATATGGCACTGCCTCATCCCCATCACAATGAAATATTAATAATGGAGTCTGAATCTTATCTGCGTAAAAGATAGGCGAATTCTTGATATAAGCCTCCGGGTCATCCCAAAGTGTCTTTCCCATCCGGCTTTGTGTTTCCTCGTACATAAACATTCGAGGCATACCACTTCCCGTACGGATACCCGTGTAAGCAGAGACCATATTAGACACGGCAGCTCCCGGACTGGCACATTTAAACATATTGGTTCGTGTCACCAGATAAGCAACCTGATAACCGGACCAACTATGCCCTTGTACTCCGATACGATCCTTATCTGCAATACCACGATCTATCAACATTTGAGTCCCGCTGACCACCGCATTATAACAACTTTCACCAGGAGCCCCTACGGTAAAATGTACATCCGGCATAAATACCACGTATCCGTTACTTACATAAGTCACCGTATTAATCATCGCACTACTCAGCGAGGGAAGTTGGTAAGTATGAAGATCTCCCGTGTGAGTCTCGTAGAAATTTACAATGACAGGATAACGTTTCGTTGAATCATAATTCTCCGGTAAATACAACAAACCCCGATTCGGTTTTCCTTCAAAATTCGTCCACTCTACCAATTGTACACTTCCCCACAAATAATCCTCTTGTTGAGGATTCGTGTTCGTTATTCGTACGGGACGTGTGAAATCACTCTTACTCCACCAAAGCTCCCGGAACTCCGTATAGCTCTGCCGGGTAAACAGATAAAATTTACCATCCTCGGACTGCTGGTTAAAATACAAATCATAGGCTCCGGACATCAACTTTTTAATTTTCCGGCTAGGAGTCAACACGTAAACACCTTGACCCAACGTTTCACGATCTAAACCATGTAATAAAATATCCTGTTTGAGATTAATCCAACGCATCTCTCGATTCGCTTTCAACAAACGCAAAGAAATACCATGTTCACGTCCCCAGCCATTCGTTAATGAATACGTGGGTTGTTTACCTGTAAGATCCACCACCCACATATCATATTTATCATACAGGACAACTTGATCCCCACCAGCCAACCAACCTGCGATACCATAGGGGGATGCGGGTTTCGGTAGATCATGCTCCTCGTTATGCACCGCAAATCCTATCGGACTCGAAACATCTGTCAATTCTCCTGTTTCAGGACTCAACTTATACCATACCTTTTTCTCAGCATGATACAGCATGGCATATTTCCCATTCGGACTCCACACGGGACGTTGACGAAAATCTTTAAATAATAATGTCCGTTCACCCGTTTCCAAACTTACCAAATACAAGTCAGCCGTTACTCCATCCCGCCAATCTGCAAGTCTCCGATAAGGAGTTTCATCTGCAATAATAACATAACAATACTCGTCACAACTCGGCTGATACATCTGATCTATATGAGGGGGTGCCACCAGTACACATTTTCTCGAATCCACGTGATACACGTATTTAGGCATCTTTCGTCTACCTCCTCCTGATCCGTATGACTGCCTACTCTGTGAGACTTCATCATCCCATTTCCACAACTCCAACTCGAAACTCTTATCCGGTTTCGCCTTCGGCTTACGCTCTTCCTGTTGCTGTAATCCCACGTCCACGAATATATATTTCCCATTATTGAAAACAGAATAAATCCCTCCTCGAACTTTATATTCGTCCGACACGACCACCTCTTTCGTGTCCATCACTAACCGAAACTTCCCATCAACAACTGAAAACGTGTATAATAAATCCGGCTCTCTCAAATATGAAGAATCCGAAGCCACCGTGAACACTCCCTCCTGTCCCCCTTGGTTCAGAGAAAAATTAGTAACAACGGCCTTTTCGTCATCATAGATAACCCGATGTTTCCCCTTTACTGGCCCCATTCGTAAAGATTTCTTTCCGTTATGATTCCGGATATAAACCACAGATTTATAATCATCTACAGAAAAATAATTCTCCACGCTATCTATTCGTACAGAATCCCCGGTTTCGAAATTCCAAACAATCAACCGACGAAGGGCCCGATTCTTCCCCTCTGGATCAATCGGATAGGAATAAGAAATCTGAGGAGAATGGGGAGACTCCCGAAAACCGTAAGGCTTATCCCAATAAGTTTTTTTCATATCCTTCAAGGATAACAAAAAAAGAGAATCTTTTTTCTCTTTCAACGTGTCAAGCGGTGAAGGCTGCACCACGTACCTCAATCCTCTTCCACTGTTAAAAAATCTCATCTCCCGGACATTCGGAAACTCGTACACCTTACCAGACGTCATATTACGTAAATAAGTGACAGGAACATCCTTATCATGCCCTTCCTGATCAATATAAACAAAGCGATAAGTCACCCATTTCCCATCTTCTGACATTTGTTGTCCCTCAACTCTTCGCCATAATTTATAAGCCTCCATATCCAGAGGCTTTTTTTGAGATATACAGTCTGCTATTCCAAGAAATAACAGACTGTATAATAATACAATATATTTCCTCATTTAAATCAACGCTTTTTCATGAAGTAATCGATATCTCCCTGATAATCGGCTGAATCATCGCCCAACAAATATTTGGCAAAATGGAACCACATTTTCCGTTCGAAGAAATCACCATTCTCTCCAAAGAAGCCATGCGTACTACCGGGCAAAACGATCATATCAAAATTTTTTCCGGCCTGAATCAAAGCTTCCACAACCCGTAACGTATGTGAGGGATGCACGGTCTTATCCATATCTCCGGTCACGATCAATAATCCTCCCTTATAATTCTTTGCCAGTTCTTGGTTCGTCTTACTTTTCGTCTCGAAAGTAATCTCCTCCTGATCTCCATTCACGCTATCCTTGATCACTCGCTTATTCTCTTTCACCCCGTAATGGATTTCCACGAACCCTTTATTATAAATATTATTATCATGATTGCCCGCCGAAGACACCGCTGCACTATAAAAATCAGGATAAGTCAACAAAGCCGACGTAGACATAAATCCACCTCCGGAATGACCAAAAATACCCACTTTTTTCCCGTTTATAAAGGGATAACGTTCTGCTAATTGTTCTATCGCATATTTATCATCAGCCAAAGGATAATCTCGCTGATTACCATATCCATAAGTATGGTAATATTTACCTCGCATAGGCGTCCCACCTCGGTGTCCCATGGATACGACGATAAAACCAACTTGAGCCAAACGGGTATTTAAATCATCATTTACCGTGAAACGAGTCTGCACATATTCGAAAAAAGGTCCCGGGTAAACAGACGAAATAATCGGATAGATTTTCGTGGAATCAAAATCCGCCGGTTTCCACATCACACCATAAATATCCGTTACCCCATCAGCAGCTTTCACTTTAAAACGCTCAGGCTTTTTCCAACCAAAAGCATAAAGGCTTTTCAAATCCGCTTTCTCCAACTCGAGAATCACTTTTCCTTTCCGGTTGCGCACCACGTTGACGGGCTCCATATCCACCCGGGAATAACTATCCACAATATACTTGCTTGATGGAGATATATCCACGTCATGTGAAGCATTCTCCGGGGTCAACAATGTTACCACATTAGTCTTATCCAGATCAGCACGATAAAGGACATAATAGTAAGGATCAATCTCTTTCTCTTTTCCCAAACCTATAAAATAAATCTGTCGACGAGCGGTATCAACCTTCATAATCGGTCCGGCCACCCATGCTCCGGATGTCACTTGATTTTTCAAATTACCATCTTTATCATACAGATAGTAATGTCCCCACCCACTACGTTCTGAGCGGAAAAGGATCTCGTTTCCATCATTCAAAAAATGGATAGCTCGCATTTGATAATCTAAATAAGGCTTGTCAACTTCATGTATCAACACTTTCACCTCTCCCGTTTCTGTATCGACTACACAAATTTCACATTCATCCCACGTCCTCTTGTAACGTTGAAAATAAAGTCGCTTTGCATCATTACTAGCATACAAAATATCTACATATTGATCTTTCCAACGATCGATATTAATCTTTTTAACCTCTCGAGTATCCGCATCCCCGATTAACAACTCGAATTGAATCACGTTTTTATCGCCCGCTAATTCTGCCTTATAAGTTTTCAGGCGAGGACGAGGCTCTGCTAAAGCATCAATCAACCACAAATCTTCCACCTTACGGGAATCATCCCGAACAGCGTAAAACTTGTGTCCCGTCTTAAACCATTGGGCAGAACACCCCATGCGTGCATCCACCTCACCTTCATCATCCCGATTAAAGGTATAATAACGCTCCCCGTCTGTCGTTAATTGTATTTCAGTCGTGTCCTTACCTTTGTTCGCATTCCCCACAATATAAAGATTATGCCGCTTAGCAAACAACATATAGGAACTATCCTGACAATAATACATCCAATAAGGATTATACTTAGTCTGTCCTTTCTGCTTTTCCTCCAACTTCAACTCTTTCGTGTTGATATTATAAGTAAAATCTTTCCTATCAAACCAAAAACGAATAGTTTCCCCATCCTCATCGAAATCAAAATTCAATTCCAAGTCTTTGTGATTGTATCCCTTTTTAGTGATCTCACTGATTTTCATCAATAGCTCTGCATTATCAAAGAGCAAACGTTTCTCTTTTTTAGCCGGATCAACTAAATAATAGTTTTTCCCTTCACTCGTGCGAAAAGAATACCAAAAACGATCCGTGTTATTAATAAAACAAGGATTCACTTCCAAGCTATTCTTCGTCAAAGGCACTTGCGTTACACGCCGGAAACGTTCAGCAAGCTCATAATTTGCTTTTTGCTGCCCGAATGCTCCTACAGAAACAAGCAGAAACAGACTAATAACTAATTTCTTTAACATATCCTATCTATCAGATTTCTTGTATTGTTCAATTTCATAATAGTAATCCCCGGTATTATCCCCCAACAGGAGACGGGCAAAATGAAACCACATCTTACGCTCATAAAAAGTATTCTCCTCTCCACTAAAACCATGATTCGATCTCGGCAACATAATCATATCAAAATTCTTACCTGCCTTAATCAACGCATCCACCACGCGCAAGGTGTGAGCCGGATGTACGTTATCATCCATCCAACCGTGAACCAACAACAACCCACCTTTATAGTTCTTTGCCAATTCCATATTCGTCCCCACTCTAAACTTGAAGGTCGATTCAGTCCGATCACCATTCACGCTATCCTTGATTACTTTCTTTTCTTCCTTCACTCCATTATGAGTTTCTCCCCACCAGTGATTGTAAATATAGTTATCATGATTTCCTGCAGACGACACGGCAGCCTTGTAAAAATCCGGATAGGTACAAATCGCTGCGGTTGACATAAAGCCTCCCCCAGAATGACCATAAATCCCCACTTTCGTCACGTCAATAAAAGGATAACGATCTGCCAATTGTTCTATCGCATATTTATCATCCGCTAACGGGTAATCCCGTAATTTCCCGTGGCTATATGTATGATAAAATTTCCCCCGCATAGGTGTTCCTCCCCGGTGTCCCACGGCAATCACGATAAATCCTAACTGAGCCAAACGGGTATTTTCATCATGAATCAATCGGAACTGCGTCGGAACATACTCATAAAAAGGACCGGGATACACGGAAGAGATAATCGGGTAAACTTTCGTCGAATCAAAATCAAATGGTTTCCACATTACCCCGTAAAGATCTGTCACGCCATCGGCAGCCTTCACCTTAAAGCGCTCCGGAGCTTTCCACCCCATTTCTAACGCCCGGCGAATATCAGGCTTCTCCAATTCCATGACCTCTTTGCCCATCCGATCTTTCAGCACGATACGAGGAACCATATCCACCCGTTCATAAATATCCACGAAATACTTGAAAGATTTCGAGAAATGTACTTGATGATTCAGA
>DYVS01000192.1:0-8515 GCA_020743075.1 Butyricimonas virosa
ATCACCGAGCGGGCCCCTTCAACAAGTAAAGCGGGATTCTCCCGCTTCTCTATATTATTCGCCATATAATTCATTCCCGCATGAAATCCTTGTCTGATCCATCGCTCTAACCTTTCCCTCTCCCGGGATAAAACATCCACCGGGACAACTCCACAGGCATCAAACCCACACGCTTTAGCTATTTCTGATAATACCTCCATAAAGTCGTCCGTAAAGTCGTAAGGTTATAAACTTTACAAACTCTTTTAAATATCAAATCCCAACTCCAACCGGGCCACTTCGCTCATTCTTTCCGGACTCCAAGCCGGTTCAAAAGTTAAATTTACCGTGGCCTCATCAATTCCGTCGATCGTCAGCACTACATCATGCACTTCCTGCACGATTTGATCTGCGATCGGACATCCCGGAGCAGTTAGGGTCATGGTTATAATCACCTCGTTTTGCTTTGGAAATTCAATATTATAAACAAGCCCCAACTCCCATATATTCACCGGAACCTCCGGGTCATAAACGGTAGATAACTTTTCAATAACTAAATCTTCCATTAAACTTTTTCCCATATCTCTCGTTATTTTCCCTCGTATGCCAAGGCATAATACTTTATTTGTTTAACCATCGACAATAACCCGTTAGAACGTGTCGGGGACAGGTGTTGAGTCAAGCCGATCTTATCGATAAAATCCAGATTAGCATTCACAATGTCGTGAGGTGTCTGACCGGAGAATACCCGGATCAATAACCCGGCAATACCTTTCGTGATAATGGCATCACTATCGGCTTCAAAATACAACCTACCCTCCCGTAGTTCGGCATGAAACCATACCCGAGACTGACATCCTTTGATCAGATTGTCCTCCGTCTTATGCGTTTCATCCATCGCACTCAAGCCATTACCTATTTCTATCAGATAAGCATATTTATCCATCCAATCATCATACATGGAAAACTCGTCCACGATTTGATTCTGAATCTCTTCTATCGTCATTGCTCTTATTATAATTTGAAAATCTTTTCTATCTTTCTTAACCCTTCACAGAAAATATCTATTTCTTCCCGAGTGTTATACATGGCTATGGAGGCACGAGCCATTCCCGGTACCCCGTAATGTTGCATCACCGGTTCCGCACACAGTTGTCCCGTACGTATGGCAACTCCCATCTTATCCAGCAAAGTGCCCAGATCGAAAGGATGTACTCCCTCAATACCGAACGAAATCACGGAAGACTTATTCACGGCATCCCCGTACAAAATAATGCTCGGAATCTCTCGAATCTGCTTCATAGCATAATCCATCAAGCCATGTTCATATTCAGCAATCTCCTGTAAACCGATACTTTTCACGTACTCCAAAGCCTCACCTAAACCGACAACCCCGATAAAATCCGGGGTCCCCGCCTCGAATTTAAAAGGCAATTCATTATAAGTCGTTTTCTCGAAACGAACTTCCTTAATCATTTCTCCCCCGCCCTGCCAGGGTGGCATTTGCTCCAACAGATTACGTTTTCCATACAGAATACCAACTCCCGTAGGCCCGTATACCTTATGCCCTGAAAAAGCGAAAAAATCACAATCCAATACCTGCACGTCAACCGGGATATGTTGAATGGCTTGAGCCCCATCAACCAAAGCATAAGCTCCGATTGCATGAGCTGCGTCTATCATCTCCTTCACTAGATTCACCGTACCCAACACGTTGGAAACATAAGCGACACCGACCAATTTTACCCGTTCATTCAAAAATCCCCGGAACACCTCCATATCCAACTCACCCTTATCATTAAAAGGCACAACTTTCAACACGGCCTTCTTACGTTCACACAGCATTTGCCAAGGAACAATATTGGCATGATGTTCCATTTCCGTCACGATGATCTCATCACCTTCCCGAATAAAAGCCTCCCCGAAAGTGTAAGCCACGAGATTGATACTCTCGGTCGTTCCCCGGGTAAATATCACCTCATCCGTGGACTCCGCGTTGATAAACTTCCTCACGGTCTCCCGGGCCTGTTCATTAGCATCCGTACATTTATTACTCAGATAGTGTACCCCCCGGTGTACATTGGAATTGTAACGTAAATAATACTCCGTCATCTTTTCCACCACCCGTAAAGGTCGCTGGGTCGTCGCCCCGTTATCCAAGTAAACTAACGGTTTACCATAAATCTTTTCCTCTAATATCGGGAAATCCTTTCTAATCCGATTGACGTCAAACATAAATTATTTCTTACAATGCATCACACAGTTGTGACACTTGGTTAATTCTCCTCTTAAGCGTTTATCCACCAGATTATCGATCTCGTCCCGAAGAGGTGCAAGTTTCACCCGTCCAACAATCTCATGCGCAAAACCGAACATCATCATCATTCGAGCCTCTGCCTCCCCGATCCCGCGGGAACGAAGATAGAACATGGCCTCTTCATCAATCTGGCCAACCGTGGCTCCATGGCTACACTTCACATCATCGGCATCAATCACTAATTGAGGTTTCGTGTTTACTTGTGCCGTATCCGTCAACAGCAAATTATTATTTGCTTGATAGGCCTCCGTCTGCTGGGCATCGGGACGCACGACAATTCGTCCGGCAAAATTAGCCAATGCCGCATCATCCAACACACCTTTGAAATGTTGATTACTCGTACAATGAGGCGCAATGTGGTCAATAAAGGTGAAGTTATCCACCTGCTGTTTCTTATCCGACAAATACATCCCGTAAAGATTACTCTCGCATCCCTCTTCCGTCAAAGCGGCAAACAGGTTGTTACGAATAAACCCGCCATACAGGGAAATCACGTTTGCATCATAACGGGAATTACGCTTCTGTGAAACAAACACGCTGTTTATCTGGGAAGCCTCGATATGTTGATTCTGAACATGATAGTATTCAAAAGCCGAGTTCTCCCCGACAACGACCTCCGTGGCATTATTGGATAAGAAATTATCATCGGACAACGTGTGGTCACAAACGAGAATAGTCGCTTTAGCATCACGTCCCAAGATCACCATATTCCTCTGGAACGACATCAAATCTGCATTTGCCCGCATCAGGTTCACGATCTGCAACGGACGCTCCATTACCACCCGATCCGGAACATACACGAACACCCCGTCTTGGGCAAATGCCGTGTTCAACGCCACCAATCCATCCGCATCCGCCGGTTTCGTGTACTGGTTATAATGTTGTTCAAATAACTCCTTGTATTCCACGCTAGCCTCTGCCATGCTGCAAATTACCACGCCTTCAGGTATTTCCGGCATTGCATTCTCCTGCACGAACCAACCGTTGATCGTCAAAATCAGATTGGTATCCAGATTCGGCACGTGACATTTGAATATCTCGCCTACTTCAACCTCTTGCTTGATATACTTCAGCACCACCCTATAATCCCGATCAAATACCGGTAAGGTATCCGCGTAAAGATAGTCCTCCGTTTTATAGGGGATTCCTCCCAAAGCTTCGAAACGTTGAAACGCCTCCTCCCGGTGTCGGTTCATCACGTCACCGCATCCTTCTTGCAGTAAACGTTGTCCCTCCCGAAACAGAGTCGCAAAATCATTATTTATCTTTTCTAATCTTTCCATCTTCTATTACTTACCGGACTCAACTTCCTGTTTAATCCAATCATAACCATATTTCTCTAGCTCCAGCACTAGCTCTTTGCCAGCCGTTTTCACGATACGACCGTCATACAACACGTGTACGACATCCGGCACAATATAATCCAGCAAACGCTGGTAGTGAGTGATCACGATAGTAGAATTATCCGGACGTTTTAGTTTGTTTACCCCACTGGCAACAATACGTAATGCATCAATGTCCAAACCGGAATCTGTTTCATCTAGAATAGCTAGTTTCGGTTCCAACACCGCCATCTGGAATATTTCGTTCTTTTTCTTCTCTCCACCGGAAAAACCTTCATTCAGAGAACGGTTCAACAAACGACTGTCGATGTTGACCATCTCCATCTTCTCCCGAATCATTTTTAAGAATTCGCTTGCCGGATAAGGAGGTAATCCCTTGTACTTACGTTGCTCGTTTATCGCTGTCTTCAGAAAATTAACCGTACTCACCCCCGGAATCTCTACCGGATACTGGAAACTCAAGAAAATCCCTTCCCGTGCCCGGTCTTCTGCCGGAAGGTCCAACAGGTTCTTCCCATTAAACCAAACCTCTCCCTCCGTCACCTCGAAACACTCCCGTCCTGTAAGTACGGCAGACAAAGTACTCTTTCCAGCCCCATTCGGCCCCATAATTGCGTGGACTTCTCCGGCATTCACCTCCAAATCAATCCCTTTCAAGATTTCTTTTCCGTCTATCGCGGCGTGTAAGTTTTTTATCTTTAGTAAACCCATTTCATTTTAGATTTTAAATTTTAGATTTTAGATTTCAACCACTCGAACCATCTCTACTCCAAAATCATAAATCGTAATTCATAAATTGTAAATCTATAAACTTTTAGTCTTTATCCTTTAACTTTTAGTTTTCTTATCCAACGCTCCCCGCTAAACTAATTTGCAACAATTTCTGAGCCTCAACGGCAAATTCCATTGGCATCTTGTTGATCACATCTCCGGCATACCCCTTAATGATCAAACCGATAGCATCTTCTGTTGAAATTCCTCGCTGATTGCAATAGAATATCTGGTCTTCCCCGATTTTGGAAGTTGTTGCTTCATGCTCCACCTGTGCCGTTGGGTTCGCCACTTCCAAGTAAGGGAACGTGTGAGCCCCGCATTTATCTCCCAAAAGCAAAGAGTCACATTGAGAGAAATTCCGAGCATTCTTACAGTTTTTCACCACCTTCACCCGTCCCCGGTAAGAGTTGGAACTATATCCCGCGGAAATACCTTTCGATACAATCCGACTACGGGTATTATTCCCGATATGAATCATCTTGGTCCCCGTATCAGCCTGCTGGTAATTGTTAGTTACGGCCACGGAGTAAAATTCGCTGACAGATCCGTCTCCCTTCAATATTGTACTCGGGTATTTCCAAGTTATAGCCGAACCTGTCTCTACCTGAGCCCAAATCAATTTAGCATTCTCCCCTTTACAAATTCCTCGTTTTGTCACGAAATTATAGATACCACCTTTTCCGTTTTTATCTCCCGGATACCAGTTTTGCACGGTACTGTATTTTACTTCCGCATTCTTCTCTACCACAATCTCCACAATAGCCGCATGTAACTGATTCTCATCTCGCTGCGGTGCGGTACACCCTTCCAGATAGCTCACGAAACTCTCCTCTTCCGCCACGATCAAAGTACGCTCAAACTGTCCCGTGTTCGCCGCATTGATTCGAAAATAAGTGGATAACTCCATAGGGCAACGCACTCCTTTCGGAATATAAACAAATGATCCGTCACTAAACACGGCCGAATTTAATGCCGCAAAAAAGTTATCCGAATAGGGAACAACCGAACCCAAGTAACGTTTCACCAAATCCGGATTATTCTTCACCGCCTCGGAAAACGAACAAAAGATCACCCCACGCTCTGCCAGCGTCTCCTTGAACGTCGTCTTCACCGACACGCTATCCATCACGGCATCAACCGCCACCCCGGATAATGCTTTTTGCTCATCCAAAGGAATTCCCAACTTATCAAATGTCGCTTTCAATTCTGGATCGACCTCATCCCACGATTTTTTCACCTCTTGTTTCGGGGCCGCATAGTACACGATATCCTGATAATCAATAAGTGGGATCTCCAATTTCGCCCACGTGGGCATTTTCATCGTAAGCCAATGCCGGTAAGCCTTCAAACGGAATTCCAGGAGCCATTCCGGCTCTTCTTTCTTTTGTGAAATCAAGCGGATCACCGATTCATTTAATCCTTTCCCGATCATCTCGGTTTCCACATCAGAGACAAAACCGTATTTATACTCACCCTCTGTTACTTCATTCAATATATCGTCTTGTTCTTTAGCCATAATTTTTATACCCTATTATCTCCAATTTATCAATCTGTGCAAAAGTACAAAAAAATATAACCTGTCAATCATCTATCAGGTAGATAATATCTATTACGTGATAAATCAGTATTATGATTCATTCTCATTCACAAAATACCTCTCCATAAACCTGTAACATAAGGCAATCACATTATCATTTGCTCGATTCATCAATTTAGCGTATTTTTGTTTTGAATATTAAGAACTGAAACATGAGTGAAAACAAACCATTGACGAAACTATCCACGTTAGGGGAGTTCGGACTGATCCACCACCTGACAAAAGATATAAAATTAAAAAACAAATCTTCCCTGAAAGGAGTTGGTGACGATGCCGCTGTACTCGATTACAAGGACAAAAAAGTACTGGTCAGCACGGATATGCTGATTGAAGGGGTACATTTCGATCTAGTTTATGCCCCATTGAAACATCTAGGATACAAGGCTGTTGCAACAAACGCCAGCGATATATACGCCATGAACGGAACCCCCCGACAAATTACCGTTTCCCTTGCCGTTTCTAACCGTTTCTCCCTAGAGGCAGTCGATGAATTGTACGAGGGGATTTATCTTGCCTGTGACCACTACGGGATCGACCTCGTGGGCGGTGACACAACCTCTTCACAAACAGGAATGTGCATCAGCATCACGGTTATCGGGGAAGCCGATGAAGAAGACATCGTTTACCGTAGCACCGCACGAGAAAATGACTTAATTTGTGTCAGCGGGAATTTAGGAGCCGCTTACATGGGACTTCAATTACTAGAAAGGGAAAAAGTCGTATTTAAGGAAAACCCCCATGCACAACCGGATTTCTCCGGGTATGAATACATTCTTGAACGCCAACTCAAACCGGAGGCCAGGATGGATATTATCCAATTACTCAAGGAAAAAGGTATTAAACCGACTGCCATGATGGACGTTTCCGACGGTCTCTCTTCCGAGGTATTACACATCTGCCACGACTCCGGTCTCGGTTGTAATATCTACGAAGAGAAAATCCCGATTGATTACCAAACTTTCAAAATGGCCGAGGAACTTAACATGAACGCCACCGTGTGTGCTCTTTCCGGGGGAGAAGATTACGAACTATTGTTCACGGCCCCACTCGACGCTTACGACAAACTAATTACCATGGAAGAAATCAGTATCATCGGACATACTTGTGCAAAAAGCGAAGGTTATAACTTAATCACCAAGGACGGTAATTCATTTGAACTGAAAGCCCAAGGCTGGGTAAACTTTAACCCGTCCGAAGAAAAATAACAGACAACCATGAACAAACTGGAAAACGTACTTGACGAATCTTTACTACACACTGCCAGTGGGGACCGGAAGGCCCTCCGCCTGTTACTAAAGAAAGTTATCCCCGATCGTTTTCATTATTACCATGAAAGCCGGGCTATCACCCGCCAAGAGGAATATGCCGATTTGTTATACAAGATTCTCCTACTCGAACTGGATGAAGAAGAAGAGGAAAGCATCGAGCTGGCAGAACTCGCTTATCTAGGCATCAGCGAGTGCATCTCGTCGGCCCCGGCACACATCTACGAGTGTCTCAAAAAGCGCATCATCCTGATGCACTATTTCGCAGACTATTTCACGGATAGTCTAATCGAAGTCTTTTTGAAAAAATACCGGGAGAACAACTTGTTGGAAGCCCGAAATCTATCCTTGGAATCCATCGAACGGATGCAATTGTTTGATATTTTCTTGATAGAACAGAATTTCGATGACCGTATCGACCAGGATGAACAATTGACTGATGTCTGCAACGACATAGAACTCGCTCCCAACCTCACGGACGAAGAACTGACGGAAGCACAATTAATGCACCAAGTATTATACGCCTATCTGAAGGCGAAGTACCACAAATGATATAAAAAACAGAGAGCTTTCTCAAACTCTCTGTTTTCTTGATTCTTAACGATTCGAATTAAATCTTCTTTCTCTTGGGAATCTTTGACCTCTATCGTCGCCACCTTCTTCTCTGGGTCTAGCCTTTTTCACAACGATTTTTCTTCCTTGGAATTCAGTTTCGTTTAAGGCATTGATTGCGTTGAAACCTTCCGTTTCATCTTCCATCTCAACAAAACCAAAACATTTAGAGTTACCAGTTTCTCTGTCCATAATAACTTTGGCTGAAGAAACAGAACCATGCTCCGAGAAAAGAGCCTGTAAGTCCTCACTTGTGGTCGTAGAACTTAACTTTGCTACAAAAATATTCACAATAAAAATAATTAAAATTAATAATACATATAGAAGGGTACGTAGAGGTATATCTTTGGTTTCAACGATAAACAACTATTTATCTTCTAATGCGACAAATATAAGTAATTTCTTAACAATCAAAAATTAATCACGCATTTTTTCTTTATTTTACACTAAATTCATTCCCTCATCATAGACGCTGAATCTCAGCTCATTTTCCAACTCCCGATTTCACCTCCATCATTTTTTTTAATTATCTTCTACTTTTTTCTCCCTAAACGCTTGCAATTTCAAAAATTTCCCCTACTTTTGCACCCGTTAAACAATAACGATGGTGCCATAGCTCAGTTGGTAG
>DYVS01000193.1:0-6877 GCA_020743075.1 Butyricimonas virosa
TGTTCGAGAAAAAATTTTCGGATACTCATGTTCGTGGGGCCGAAAAACGTGATTTCCTTGTAATCGGGATTTGTCCCCTCGAAAATTCCGGTTAATCCTGTGTATTCAATGGCAACGACGATGGAATCCCAGTTGTTATGATCACTTCTTAGGTAGTCCATCATCGAGCAATCGTGATAACCGTCTGCCAGCCCGGTGTCATGCTGGTAATCTTTTTCACAGCTTGCAAGAAGGGTGACGGTAATGCATATAAATAGTATTGTTTTCATCTTGTACGATTTAAATTGCGAATCCATTTCTTTTCCAGTAAATATTCTGTGTCATTTTGGTATTATTTTGAAAGGCGTCAAAAGAGATTGGGAAGAATAAAGCCCCGTCTTTCACGTCTTGGTCGGAGAGGGTCTTGAATTTACCCCTGAGTTTTTCACGGAAGGTCCTGTTACGAACAATATCAAAATATCTCGTGCATATCCCTTCGAGAAATAATTCTTTGTCTCTTTCTAGTGCAATCGCTTCTTCCAAGTTTTCATCCGGGGTATATTCCTTTGCTCCAGCTCGTTTCCTGATCACGTTCAAGTCGGCTATCGCTCCCGGAGTATCACCAGATTTCGCTCTCATCTCAGCCCGGAGCAGGTATATATCTGCGAGACGAATCAGGATTTCATTCAGGTCATATCCCAAAAGCTTACCGAGTTGGCTACCACTTGTGTGCAGCAGTGGTCTCCTGAATTTGTAAATATACGCGGCACCTTGCGTGATCGAGGTCTTGACCCCTGCCATGGAGTCCAACTTGTAGAAATATTCTTCCCGCCTCTTGTCATTCCTGTCCGGGAACATGGCCATGGCGCTCTCGTTATTCAAGCGGAGTAAGGTTCTCCTTGTCGAGGGGGTGGCGTTCGGATCTGCCGGCCATTTTTGAGTGACACCCGGTAAACCGCTTCCGGACCGATTGACCGCTTCGGGGTTCAGAAAATCTATCTCGAAAATGCCTTCTTGACTGTTACCAGGTAACACGATCTCGCAAATTTCATGGGGATTATTCACTAGCGAGTAGTCACCGGATTGGATAACCTCGGTGGCAGCATCAATGCCTTTTTGGTAATATTCCGGTTCCTCTCCGAACCCGGCCAGCCAAGCGTATGCATGGGCGAGAATGGCAAATGCCGTTCCCCTTGAAGGTATTTGTTTGCTTGTAACCGGGGTGTTATTGGCATCTTTCATCTCATTCACCGGGGGTAATAATTTCGTGGCTTCAACGAGATCATCTATCACGACTTTCATGATTTCCCGCCACGGGGTTACTGCTTTTTCCCCAACATCACCTTCAGCCGTAATTAACACGGCATCGCCCCACGTGCGTAAAACATAGAAATACAGGTAAGCCCGTATCGTCAGCGCCTGTCCTTTGTAGTAATTGATGCGTTCTTCGGGAATCTTCGCCCGATGAATATTGCCTAAAATGAAATTGCACATCCCGATCGCTTGGTATTCCCCATGCCAACTTGGAGCCCTCGTTATGTCCATATCCTTCTGTAATTCGTTGTCTGAGATGTTTCTCCAGGTCAAACCGAGATAATCGAACGGGAGTCCCCTGTCCCGGTAAAGTCGTGTTTCAACGTATCCGCCCCAAGACCTGAACATGACGTGAAGTTCATACACGGCAGACTCGACGTCTTTTTCCGTTTTCCAGAAATTCGTGTTTGTGACGAGAGTTTCGGGTTCTTCATTCAAAAAATTCTTGAACATATCATTGCAACTCACTAACGGGAGTAACAGCAAAATTAGATAGATTCGTTTTTTCATGTGTTTATAAATTTAAAGTTAATCCTAATGTGAATCTTGTCGCCAACGGGTAGTTGTTGTTCGAGTCAACCCCGGTAACGATGTCGATAGACTCTGGATCGGGACTCGAAGAATTGGTGATGGTGAACACGTTCTCCACGGACATGAATACACGGGCGTAATGTTTTGATTGCTTTGGGAATACGGGTAGTATGTACCCGATCGAGATACTTTTTAGTTTCAAATAATTGATTTTCTCCACGTTACTTTTCAAATTCGTGGCGAAATTATTCTTCCCGTTCTCCAGCTCGTTGATCGGAAAGTCGGTATTGTCACCGGGTTTCTGCCAGAAAGAAACCTTGTCAAGATCGGCTAGAATCGGGACCATCATTTCTGCCGTGTTTGCTCTCAGGATAGTACCAACCGAAGCACCTCTTCCTGCATTCAAAACGTGTCTTCCCAGCTTGTAAGAGAACAATAGGTTTACATCAATCCCTTTCCATTTGAGCGTGGAGGCAATCCCTCCAAATGCAAGCGGGAGGGGAGAGCCCCCGTACACCCGGTCTTCCAAGAGCGGTACCATGGTTGCAACCTGCCCGTTTCCGTCGACATCCTGTATCCGTCGGTCGCCGGGAGAGTAAATCTGGTTTCCCAAGGACGATAAATATTTCCGTCTGCCATTGACATAGTAGAGTGGCACTTCATCTTGTGAATTATAGTACCCTTCATCGTTATAGACATAAATTCCATTCAACGGTTTCCCGATAATGTTTAGATTATGTTTGCTTGCGAGGTTCGTGAAGTCCATGCCATTGTTACTTTTTTCAAATCGGTTCCAGTTACGGGCGATATTAAAACTGAAATCCCAGTGCAGTTTCTCCGATCGAATCAAGTCTGCCTTGATTTGTAGTTCAATTCCTTGATTCGAGATCGCGTAAGCATTTTGCCATTGGGCCGTGTAGGCATTATAATCTCCCGGCAGAGTGACTTGTGCCAATAACTTATCCGTGTTTCGATAATAATAGTCAAGCTCTAAACTCAGCCTGTTACCGAAAAACTCCAAATCCAGTCCCGCATCGAATTGTTTGGTTTCCTCCCAGCTTAGTTTGGGATTTATTAACCCGTTCGGCCAGTAAGGGGTTATGGTTTGGTTGCCGTGGAAAGGGATGTTATTGACTATTAGCACTCCGAAAGCGAAATAAGGATATTCAAACTGTTTTCCGGACTTCCCGTAACTCAATCGAATTTTCCCGAAGTCCAGAAAATCTCGAGCCCAATCCATGTACGGTTCCTCGGAGAACGTGTAGGCGATAGCGTATGACGGGAATGTTCCCCAGCGTGTATTCTCCCCGAACTTTGAGCTGGCATCCCTTCTGAGCGTGACGGAGAGGAAATACTTCTGCTTGTAGTTGTAGGCTACCCGCCCGAACATACCTACCATCGTGCTTCTTTCTAGGTCGGAGTTGAAATCCTTTAATTGTAGGTCTTTCTCGGTGTCATACACGCTACCGCTCCACGTGACGTATTGTATCAGGTTACTTGGCGCACCTTTACCGTACCCACCCTTACTCTTGGCGATGTCTCCCTGGAACGAAAGTCCGAGAAGGAGGTCAATGCTATGATTGTCAGCGAAAATCTTGTTGTAGGAGAGTAGATTCTCGTTTAACCACATCATCTTGATCGTGTTGTTGCCTGCCGAGTAACTGTTGTGATCCACGTTCAGATCGGAGGGAATGAATATATTTTGGTCTTGCATGGAGAAATCAACAGCGAGAGACGATTTCAGTTTCAAGCCTTCCACGATCGTGTACGCCAAATCGAACGATGATCTTAGCCTATAAGATTCGTTTTTCTCCTTAATCTCGTTGAAACGTCGGACTGTTTCATCAAAAGCCTTCGTCCCCGGGCCGGGCATGAGGGTAGAGGTCGAGAGTAATTCATCCGGAATGGTTTCCAAGTCACTCCTGTCATTGGAGAAATTATAGGCATCATGTCCTTTGCCCGCCCTGTTCCGTCCGGTACGGGCCAAGTAAAAACGGATGTTGCTTTCGACGCTCTCGGAGGGTTTGATAAACAAGTTAGTGATGAGTTTAACCCTGTTGAATCCCGTGTTGCGTAGCACGCCCGTTTCCGAGTAATATCCCAGTCCGACATGATAAGCGATCGTGTTGGAACCTCCCGATATTTGGATATTGGCATCAGTTACTTTCCCAGTTCGGAAATAATAGTCGAACAAGTTCGTGGAATTGTTATAGAATTTGTTCAAGCTATCTTGCACGATGGGAAGATCCAATCCGTCACCATTGTTCCAGAATAAATTGTAGTTCTTGTTGTTCTTATAAGAATCTTCATAGGATTGAACCGGGCGGTACATGTTCGTTGCTTCATCATAAACGGACTCCCGGTAATTTTCCATGGCTTGCATCCTGTGTCTCCGTTCCCTGTTTCCCGTGGTAATATCCGGTAAAGAGGGGCGAGTAACCCATGTTTGCGATATATTTACCGTGAACGTGGGAGCTTGATTCCGGTGTCCTTTTTTGGTGGTCACGATGATCACGCCGTTTGCCGCACGGGAACCGTAAATTGCCGCGGAGGCTGCATCCTTTAGTATTTGGATGGACTCGATATCCTTGGTGTCGATCTCGGCAATCGTGTTTAGCCCGGTAAGCTCGGAGGTGTAACTGAACATGGGTACTCCGTCAATGATCCATAACGGGTCCGAGGTAATACGTTCTTTTTCTACTGCCAACGAGTTATACCCCCGGATAACGATGGGGGAACCGCCACCACCGGGTGCCCCTGTCATGTTCGTGACATCCACCCCGGCAGCCCGGCCTTGTAAAAGGTTATTGATAGAAGGGGAGGGGAGATCCTTGATCTCGTCAGCCTTCACGACAGACATGGAACCGACACGATTGCGACGTGATTGTTCCCCGTAGGCGATGACTTGTACTTCATCGAGCTCGGACACGTCCTCTTCTAGAATGACATTCAGTAAGGTGTCTGCCTTACTAAAAGGAATCGTTTTTGTTTTATACCCTATAAAAGAAAAAACAAGACGCCCCTTGTTGATCGGGAGGAACATTCGGTAATTCCCGTTATTATCCGAGGAGGTTCCTATCAGAGTGCTATCCAGTCGCACGGTGACACCGGGCAATGGCCCTTTTTTCTTGTTCAGGATTTTCCCTTTTATAAGATGTTTGACAATAGAATCCTGTTGGATCGGATTCGCTTGTAAAGGCTCGCTTTTTACCATCAAAGGGACGTAAGCGAAGAACGCAAAAAACATAATACTGGCTACACGCAAATTCAGAATAGATTTGCGCTGACAATCCATTTTTTTCATACTTTTGTATTTAGGTTAAGTGACAAGCGTATTCGCTTGTCTCGTTTTTATAAGAGGGTGTTCGAGCACCCTATTTTTTAATTCAGAGTGAGATCTTATCTTCGCTTGGTGGAGGGCGAATTTTTAAAGAATTTGACAATTTGGGTTGATACTGCATTTTATTTATATTTTAGGGGGTAATTGTGTCTTCTTAAAATTTTCTGGGAAATAAAGTTTTATCACTCGTTCTAAAATTTTTAAACGATGATTAATATACAAGTAATAATGTTCTATTGTATCTGAAAGTTGTGGTAATCGTATTGCAAATTGATTGAAATCGATTGAGTGTTCGTTTTGCCTTAATTTCTTTTTCTTAGTTTCATTATTTGGCACGAGATAGTAACTCAATGCTTCCTGCATCTCTGTCATATACCCACTAAAGTCTTGGTTATGTAATGTACTCATGAGTTTATTTATTCTTTTCAGATGTATATGTAGCATCCATAATTTCTCTCTTTCTGGAATATCTATTCGTGCAGAGGGGCAAAGTGTTAAAGCTTCATTTAAAAAGAATTTTTTTAATTCTTCATGGATGATGTTGTGATTTTCTTTCATTGGATTGTTTTTTAGTTTAAGTTGTAAATCTTTGTTTCATAGTAAAATATGAAGTTGAAAATAATTCTTCATTATATTTTGATTGTTTTGCTCGATATATACGACCATTATGTGTGTAAAAATAGCCGTTCTTGTCATAAATTAATAAAATTATTATACTATGAATACTGCTATTGATCGGTATGTTATATCTAAAGTCAAAAAATTGAGGGATGAAAAAGATATGAGCCAAAGAGAATTTGCTGATGCTATAAATCTCTCTCATGGCTATGTCGGTGATATAGAAGCAGGACGTAAGTCTGCTAAATATAGTCTTTTTCATATTAATGAAATTGCAAAGGTTTTTGGATGTAAACTTTGGGATTTAATACCACAAGAACCACTAGAATAGTAAATAGTAAGTTGTGGTTGTTAGTGTTAAATAAATATTTCATCTTATTATAACAATTAATAGTTTGTATAAAAAAAAAGCGGGATTATTGAAATATCTGTCATTGAGGTATCGCCAAACACCTTCCTCACAAATAGATAATAACCCACGCTTAACCTGCGTGACTTCATATCTAATCTTGTGAGAATAATAAGTTTGGCGAACTTTCAATGACAAGATCAATAATATAAATTCACAATATCTTTAATGCGGATTTATCCGCATTTAGTTCTTCAACTTCTGCAAATATATAATATATATTTACAAAAATCAAATATTCTGCCATTTTATAGCTATGCTGGTGTTAATTTGCTTTTAGTTTTTTGTTGAATTTTCTTTAGAGATGGTCAACACTTTCGCTAAGGTTAAACTATCCTTTCCTTTGATCATGAACCTAGCATGATCACATCAAGTACATAGCATAAACACTGACGTATGTATATGCTATGTTAGTGTCGTGTCTGTATTCCCTTGATGTCTTAGTGTAAGGATAGAGAAAGGTAGGCTGAAAGTTAGGTTTGCTATAAGCTAGGGGAAATTGTTTAAAATATATGTTCATTCTTATTGCGCAGTTGTATAAAACTGTAAGAGAAGCTATGGAGATACTTTTGAGAAACTACCTCTTTTTCGTTGATTACTCGAAGATTATTCAGAGCTTATTCATACGAGCATGGATAAGCAACGTTTGATCTTCGAATGAGCTCTGAACGAGGAGTATTATTTGG
>DYVS01000194.1:0-10175 GCA_020743075.1 Butyricimonas virosa
GGTTAACTCCCCGATCTCGGCAGGAATCTCGCCCGACAACTTGTTATTCCCCAACAACAAAAGCCGTAAATTCCGCAAATTCCCGATACTTGCGGGTAAAACACCTCCGGTGAAAGCATTCGAAGCGTTCAACTCCTCCAACGACTCTATATTCCCGATTTCTTCCGGGAGCGAGGAAAACTCGTTATTCGGCATGGCCAATATCTTCAACTGTCTCAAATTACCTATCGTGGAAGGCAACGCTCCACTAAACCGATTATTCGTCAAATACAACTTCTCCAAACTTTCCATATCTCCCAATTCCAGTGGTAACACCCCACTCATTCGGTTCCCGAACACGTCCAAGATCTTCAACCGTTTCATCTTACCGATCGAGGCCGGCAACGTCCCTGTAATCTCGTTATTTGCCAAGTACAACTCCACCAGTGACTCCCAATCACCAATTTCATCCGGTAAGTTACCAGCAAGACAGTTATTCTGCAAGTTCAAAAAATTCAAACTCCGCATACGTGTTATCTCGGCAGGCAATCGCCCGCTAAACATATTATTGTTCAAATACACCCTAACCAAATTTTTCAACTGCCCTAACTCCTTGGGAAGCTCGCCCGACAAACGGTTCTCTCCCAAACTCAATTCCGTCAAATTCCTCAACTCACCAATCGACGGAGGAATACTCCCGCTAAACTGATTCTTCCATAAATACAAATGTTTTAGTTCTCCCCAATTCCCGATTTCCGCAGGGATCATCCCCGAGAAATTATTAAAACTCAAATTCAAGTATTCCAACTTAACCAACTTCGTTAACACCACCGGAAACGGCCCGGACAAACGATTCGTTTTCACATAGAAATTTCTCAAATTTTCCAGATTCCCCAGCGTCTCCGGCAACTCTCCGGAAAATTCGTTTTCTGAAAGTAACAAAGACGTCAAGCGAGTCAACTGACCGATCTCTTTCGGGAGAGGACCCGAAAACTCGTTCGATGTCAAGTCCAAAGAGGACAATTCAGTCATCTTCCCGATCTCCACGGGTAAAGATCCGGAAAACCTGTTATTCCTCAAATTCAAGTAATTCAATTGCACTAATTCACAAAGTTCCGGCGGTAACACCCCACTCAAACGATTATTACTCAAATCAAGGGATGAAAACGCCACGGCCTCCTTGATCTCAACGGGTAACGAACCAGACAAGCCATTATTCGACAAGCCTAAATGATATAAATTCGGCAAGGTAAACAACACCCCGGGAATCGCTCCCGTTAACCGATTATTAGATAAGCCCAAAGTTCTCAATTCTTTTAACTGTCCCAAAGTAACGGGAATAGTCCCTCTCAACAAGTTATTTTCCAATCCAACGATCCGCAGAGTTTTCACACTCCCCAATGAAGCTGGAATTTCACCATCTATTCGGTTTTGCCCTAAAGATAAACGTTTCAACGTTTTCAATCTACTCCAGTCTGCAGGCAACGCCCCTCGCAGACGATTATCATATAAATTCACTTCTTCCAGATTTTCCAGAAGCAAAAGCTCATCTGGTATTTCCCCCGTCAGCAAGTTCGATGAGATATCCACACACTCCAACCGCAAGAGGCTCCCGATCGCAGCCGGAATACTTCCAGTCAGCCTGTTCCCTCCCATTCGAAGGAATTTCAATTGCTTAAGACCTCCGATTTCCTCCGGTATTTCCCCGGACAACTGATTACGTGAAAGGTCCAATGTCTCCAGATTTTCCAGTTTACCAATCCCGACAGGTATTTTTCCCGTCAAACGATTGCCGTTCAGCGACAACTGTCTCAACGCTGTACACTCTCCAATATCCGTTGGTATACTCCCCGTGATCTCGTTATTACAGAGGTTAAGCACCTCCAACGTCTTCAATCTGAAAATAGCACCCGGCATCCCCCCCTTCAAACCGTTTGCCCCCAGGTACACGCTCAACCTCCCGTTATCGTAATTCCGCTTCACCCCATACCACTCCTCAACAGGCCGCTCACTCAGCCAATTTTCTTTCACCCGCCAATCCTCCCCTCCCAGCATCCAGTATAATTCTTTTAAAGCAGCTCGTTCCGCAGCCACTTGCTGCTCTTTCAGCAACAAATCCACCGCCTGTTCCCGAACGATCTTCTTTTCCTTCCCTTTTTGTCTCTCTTTACGCACCTGTGCAACTAACGGGTCATTCCCGTAACACATAGAAAACACAAATAACAAAATAAATGACACAACTCGTTTCATAGCCGATCTTTTTAATATCCGCTACTAATTTAAACATTTACAAACAAATTGCAATAACTTTGAACGGGAAAGTAAAAACTTATTAATTTTAGATTTTAAATTTTAGATTCCAACCGCACAAGCCAACGCTTCTTAATTTCCTACTTTTAGCTTTTAGTTTTTATCTTTCAACTTTCCCCCCTTACACAGGGGAAAAGACGAACGTGAGAAAGCACTACTACGTAACAATGCAACGTGTCCTCCCCCTTTCCAAGGGGGAGCTAGAGGGGGGTCAATCTAAAATTTAAAATCTAAAATTAGTAAGACCTTTCATTCCTCCCTTCCACCCAGTTGATATAAGCCGTGTTGACCACCTTATTCCCACCGGGAGTGGGATAATTTCCGGTAAAATACCAGTCACCCGTGTCATTCGGGCAAGCCACGTGCAAATCTTCGACAGACTGAAAAACCACTTTTACCTCGGCATTCAGATGCTCGTCACGCACCATCTCGGCGATCTTGTCGGAAATCTCTTCTTCGGTAAAAGGAGTATAAATCTCTTTCACGTAGTTCACCACCTGCTCTTTGGGCAATCCTTGCTGTGCCTTACACTTCCGGTACACCTCGTCAATCAGTTCCTCCATGCCTCGTTCCTTCAACAACTCGATAGCCGCATTAAACGCTATAAACTCGTTCATCCGGGTCATGTCAATCCCGTAGCAGTCGGGGTAACGAATCTGCGGAGCAGAAGACACCACCACGATACGTTTCGGACCAAGACGATCGAGAATACGCAGAATACTCTTTTTCAAGGTAGTTCCCCGCACAATCGAGTCATCAATCACCACGAGGTTATCCGTGGGTTGCACCGCCCCGTAAGTCACGTCATACACGTGTCCCACCAGCCCGTCACGACCGGAATCCGAGGTAATAAACGTACGCAGCTTGGCATCCTTGATCACGATTTTCTCGATACGGGGCTCTCGGCAAATGATCTCGTCGAGCGTTTCCTCGCTCCACGTAGCCTTTCCTTCCCGGATCAACCGTTTTTTCTCCTCCACCATATACTGCTGGATTCCTTTCACCATCCCGTAGAAAGAAGTTTCCGCCGTGTTAGGAATAAAAGAAAACACCGTGTTGTCGAGATCGCCATCCACGGCCTTCACCAAACGAGGTGTCAATAACTCACCCAGTTTCTTCCGTTCCCGGTATATATTCCTGTCATTCCCGCGGGAAAAATAGATGCGCTCGAACGAACAACTGGCACGTTGTTGCGGTTCACGCACGAGTTCCTCCGTCACGGTTCCATCCTTCTTGATCAACAGGGCATATCCCGGACGGATCTCGGAAATTTCCATATTCATGCCTTGGAAAGCGGTCTGGATCACGGATGCCTCGGATGCCACCACGACCACCTCGTCATCTTTATAGTAATAAGCCGGACGTATCCCCCACGGGTCACGCATCACGAAAGCATCGCCATGCCAGACCACTCCTGCCACGGCATATCCCCCGTCCCAATCCTCGCTACTTCGGGAAAGCACCTTGGGTAAATCAATCGTACGCTCGATCAATGGGGTAATCTCCTGTTTCGAAAATCCATTTTCCTTGTAGAAACGGTATAAATCCTGAATCTCGCTATCTAGAAAATAGCCTACCTTCTCAAGCAAGGTCACCGTGTCGGAATAATTTCGCGGGTACTGTCCTGCCCGGATCAAACTCTCGAACAACTCGTCCACGTTCGTCAGGTTAAAGTTCGCCGCCAGCGCTAAGTTGTGCGCCCGCCAATTGCTTGCCCGTTTCAGTGGGTGAACGTAATCTATATTATTCTTCCCGAAAGTCGCGTAACGTAAATGCCCCAAGTAAATCTCGGAAACGAACGGCAAGTTCTGTTTTGCCCAAACGGCATCCTTCTCCCGGAGAATCTCCGGTGTAAACGGTTCATGAATCCGGTCAAACACATCCTGTATCGGGTTCGCATCACAGGAACGTACGCGGTCCATATACTTGTAACCCGGCTCCATGTCGAGTTTCAACCCCACAACTCCCGCACCATCTTGGCCGCGGTTACGCTGTTTTTCCATTAATATGTACAACCTGTTTAACCCGTAAAGGTAAGAACCGTATTTCTTCTGATAATAATCCAATGGTTTCAGCAATCGAATCAATGCGAAACCACACTCGTGATGAATGGTGTCACTCATATTTTTTCCCTAATTTCATGTATTACCCCCGGGATATTCTCCTTTCCCGGAGAGATTACAAAAGTAAGAAAAAAATATGTTTTATAAACCTTATGAACCCGAATGTTAATCGTGAGATTAACATTCTTTACCACACATTTTTCAACCGAAATTCAAAATTAGGTTATCTTTGCGAACCTTAAGTAAAAAGAATGATGTTGAACGTGCTGAAGAATAGTATATTGATCGTGTTATTCGTGTTGGTAAGTTCCAGCGGAACATTGGCAAAAGGGCAAAATCTGTCCTTCAATGGCTCCTGCTTAGAATGTAATTTCTGCCGAAACGAGATCTGTGAAGTCTCCACGGTTCCCCTATTACTCTTTCTTCACGAAAGCGAACTCACGCTAGGTTACTCCCATGTTGTCCCGGACTCCAAATCACAATTGGTCCCCTCCTTCCTGCAAAGGAACAGCAAGAACAACACTGCGGTAGCACACTCCAAACGCAACTTGTATTTTCACCCGTACTCGACTCTCGGGAAGACCAAATACTACGTCTTTGCCCTGCGAAAAATCATTGTTTAGCCGGAGATCAAACAAGTTACAGGTTGGGCCGATAGCCCAGCAAGTTGCAGTTACAAGCTGGCAACTTGCCGTATTTTTCCCCTGTAACTAAACTTGTAACCTGAAACTTGAAAACCTGAAACTTTTTATAATTATGAATCTTACTTTATTCGTGGTTGTGTTAATTACAGCCATTTTGCTAGTGGTTATTGCCATGAGCATCGCTCGGGCTATTTCTCCCCGTACTTTCAACAAACAGAAGGGAGAAGCCTACGAATGCGGTGTACCCACACGAGGAAAATCATGGATGCAATTCAAGGCAGGATACTACCTGTTCGCCATCTTGTTTTTAATGTTCGACGTGGAAACCGTGTTTCTCTATCCTTGGGCGGTCACCGTTCAGGATGCCGGAATTAACGGTTTACTGAATGTACTATTTTTCATGCTGATCCTTATTCTGGGATTGGCTTACGCATGGAAGAAAGGAGCGTTAGAATGGAAGTAAAAATTAAATCCATGAAATATGAAGAGTTCAACGATAACGAATATCTTGAACAACTTCGGGCGTCAGGCACCAATGTTATCGTGGGATGCCTCGACGATGTCATCAACTGGGGACGCTCGAATTCCCTTTGGCCGCTTACCTTCGCGACAAGCTGTTGTGGTATTGAATTCATGGCAGTGGGAGCGGCACGTTATGATTTCTCCCGTTTCGGGTTCGAGGTAACGCGAGCCAGTCCGCGCCAAGCCGACTTTATCATGGTGGCGGGTACCATCGTACACAAAATGGCCCCCGTGCTGAAACGCCTCTATGACCAGATGGCCGAACCCAAATACGTGATTGCCGTGGGGGGATGTGCCATTTCCGGGGGACCGTTCAAAAACTCTTACCACGTGGTGAAGGGGGTTGACTCCATCATTCCCGTTGACGTTTACATTCCCGGATGTCCTCCACGCCCGGAGGCCCTCCTGTATGGAATGATCCAACTACAACGTAAGGTAAAAGTAGAACGTTTCCTCGGTGGCAAAAACCACAAGGAAAAAGAGAACAAAGAATAATGTAGAATTTAGAGTGAACTAATTTATGATTTATGAATTACGATTTACGATCAAAAGCTATTGGACCTCGTGGGTGGAAATCATAAATCTAAAATTTAAAATCTAAAATCAATCAGTACATGTTAGTAGATAAAATTAAAAATATTGTCCCCGAGGCAGAGATCGACGAAAGCGGTATTCTTACCGTGACGGTAGAGCCCGCCAAGTACAGGGAACTGGCTCTCCGGCTAAAAGGAGATCAAGACCTGGCTTTCGACTTCATGATCTGCATGACGGGAATGGACTGGGGGGACACGTTAGGCGTGATCAGCCTGTTACAATCCACGGCTCACGAACATAAATTATTTTTAAAGACGTTCACGGCCAACCGGGAAAACCCGGAACTGCCCACCGTTTCGGACATCTGGGCCACGGCCAACCTGAATGAACGTGAAGTGTACGACTTTCTCGGCATACGGTTTATCAACCATCCCGATATGCGACGCCTGTTCCTGCGGAACGACTGGGTCGGCTATCCGTTACGTAAAGACTACAATGCAGACCCCGAAATAAACCCGGTACGACTGGAAAGTGAAGAAACGTTGGATGCAACCCCCACGTTCGAGGCTGATTCCCACGACGGGGAAGTCAGCGAGAAAGAGAATATCTTGTTTGAAGAAGACGAGTACGTGGTGAACATCGGGCCACAACACCCCGCCACCCACGGCGTACTCCGTTTCCGGGTATCACTGGAAGGAGAGATCGTGAAAAAGGTGGATGTTAACTGCGGGTACATCCATCGGGGCATCGAGAAATTGTGTGAAAGCCTCACCTACCCGCAAACGCTGGCTTTGACAGACCGTCTGGATTACCTTGCCGCACACCAGAACCGCCATGCGCTTTGTATGTGTATCGAGGAAGCCATGGGGCTGGAAATCCCGGAACGGGTGAAATACATCCGCACCATCATGGACGAGCTGAACCGTCTTTCCTCTCACCTCCTGTTCTGGTCATGCCTCTGCATGGATATGGGAGCACTGACCGCTTTCTTCTACGGCTTCCGCGACCGGGAGAAAGTGCTGGACATCATGGAAGAAACCACGGGAGGACGACTGATTCAGAACTACAACGTGATCGGCGGCGTGATGGCGGACATCCACCCGAACTTGATCAACCGGATCAAAGAGTTCATCAAATACCTCCCCCCGATGATCAAAGAATATCACGACGTGTTCACGGGAAACGTGATCGCCCAACAACGACTGAAAGGCGTGGGAGTTCTCAGGAAAGAGGACGCCATCAGTTACGGGGCATCCGGTCCGACGGGACGCGCCTGCGGGTGGTCATGCGACGTGCGTAAACACACGCCGTACGGGGTATATGACAAGGTGGATTTCAAGGAAATCCTCTACCCGGAAGGAGACTCGTTTGCCCGTTACATGGTGCGCATGGAAGAGATTCTCGAATCATTACATATACTGGAACAACTGGTAGACAACATCCCCGCAGGAGACTACGCCGTGAAGACCAAACCGCTGATCAAATTGCCGGAAGGTCACTATTTCAAGAGCGTGGAAGCCAGTCGCGGAGAATTCGGTGTTTACCTCGAAAGCCGGGGTGACAAATACCCTTACCGGGTAAAATTCCGTTCCCCGTGTCTGCCACTGGTATCCATCGTCGACCTGATCACGAAAGGCGGTAAAATCGCCGACCTGATCGCTATCGGCGGTACGCTGGACTACGTTGTGCCGGACATTGACAGATAAATAAAAATGTAGAATGTAAAATTTAGAATTTAGAATGAAAAAACAACTACCCCCACCGGCTCCCCCTTGCACAGGTGGAGAGACGAACGCAAGAAAGCGCCACGATACAACAGTGCAGCGTATCCTCCCCCTGTGCAAGGGGGGAGCTAGAGGGGGTAGTCAAAGCGTTGACCTGTGCGGCCGGAATCATAAATCTAAAATCATTAAATCTAAAATAGAAACATGTTTGATTTCTCAACTATAACACAATGGGTAGACGAACTCTTGAGGAGTTTTCTCCCGCACGCTGCTGCCACGCTGGTTGAGTTTATCCTGATCGGGCTTTGCCTGCTCGTGGGATACGCCGTGATCGCCCTCGTGCTGATCTACGTGGAACGTAAAGTGTGTGCCTTTTTCCAGTGTCGTATCGGACCGAACCGGGTGGGACCTTACGGGACCATACAGAGCGTGGCCGATATGATCAAAATGTTAACCAAGGAGATCATCGACATCAACCACGTCGACCGATTCCTGTTCAACCTCGCCCCTTTCGTCGTGATTATCGCATCGGTACTGGCATTCGGTTGTATTCCCTTCGCGAAAGGACTACACGTCATCGACTTCAACGTGGGAATCTTCTTCCTAATCGCCGTATCGTCCATCGGTATCGTGGGAATCCTGCTTGCCGGATGGGCCAGTAACAACAAATACTCGTTAATCGGTGCCATGCGAAGTGGCGCGCAGATGATCAGCTACGAGTTATCCATCGGGTTATCCATCCTTACCGTGGTAGTATTCACCGGAAGTATGCAACTCTCCACGATCGTGGAAGGACAGGCAGACGGTTGGTTGCTATTCAAAGGACATATCCCGGCCTGCATTGCGTTTATCGTTTACATCATCGCCGGAACCGCCGAGACAAACCGGGGCCCCTTCGACTTGCCGGAGGCCGACTCGGAGTTGACCGCGGGGTACCACACGGAGTATTCCGGTATGCACTTCGGCTTCTTCTACCTCGCCGAATACTTGAACATGTTCGTGGTAGCATCCGTGGCCAGCACCCTGTTCTTAGGCGGTTGGATGCCATTACACGTTCCCGGCTGGGAAAGCTTCAACCAAATCATGGATTACATTCCTTCCATCTTCTGGTTCTTCGGGAAAACAGCCGTGGTTATATTCATCATCATGTGGTTTAAATGGACCTTCCCGCGGTTGCGTATCGACCAGTTACTCCGTTTGGAATGGCGCTACCTGTTGCCGATTAACCTGATCAACCTTTTCCTGATGGTGATCATTGTCGTATTTAAACTACATTTTTAAAGACGAAACTATGAAGAGTATTATAAGATATATTACCTCGTTTTTCAAGGGACTTTTCTCGCTGCTGACCGGGATGAAAGTCACGCTACGGGAATTTTTCACCAAGAAAACGACGGAGCAATACCCGGAGAACCGGGCCACATTGAAAATGTTTGACCGTTTCCGGGGGGAACTCGTGATGCCTCACGACGAGAACAATCACCACAAATGTATCGCTTGCGGCATCTGCGAGATGAACTGCCCGAACGGGACCATCAAAATCACGTCCGAATTTGTCACGGATGAAACCGGCAAGAAGAAAAAGGTGTTGATAAAATACCGGTATGATTTGGGTAGCTGTATGTTCTGCCAGCTCTGCGTGAAAATGTGCCCTCAACAAGCCATCGAGTTCAAACCCACGTTCGAACACGCCGTCTACACGCGCAATAAACTGGTGAAATACCTGCACGACGAAAGAATTTAAAATTTAAAATGTAGAATTTAGAATGGAAAAGACTACCCCCTCCAACTCCCCCTTACACAGGGGGAAAGACGAACGCGAGAAGGCGCCACGATGTAGCAATGCAGCGTGTCCTCCCCCTTTCCAAGGGGGAGCCAGATGGGGTTCAATCATAAATCTAAAATCTAAAATCTAAAATCTAAAATAAAGATATGAGTACAGCAGAATTACAAGAAACGGTCTTTTTCATCCTGGCAACGGTCATCGTTGTCTGCTCGATCCTGACCGTGACGACCAACCGAATCTTGAGATCGGCGACCTACCTGCTATTCGTGCTTTTTGCCACTGCCGGAATATATTTCCAGTTGGAGTATTCATTCCTGGGGGCGGTGCAATTAACGATCTACGCCGGGGGTATCATTATCCTGTACGTGTTCTCGATATTGCTCACCACAGCTGACAAAAGCAAGGTGAGCAGGTTGAAGAACAGCAAGATGTTTGCCGGGCTAATCACGGCTCTCGCCGGAGCGGCAATATGTGTTTACATCACGTTAATGCACTCGTTCGGTCCCTCTCGTTTCGTTGGCGGGGAGATCAACCAGAAAGTCATCGGTACCGCCTTAATGGGCACGGAAAAATACCAGTACCTGCTCCCCTTCGAGGTAATCAGTGTCCTGCT
>DYVS01000195.1:0-3556 GCA_020743075.1 Butyricimonas virosa
GCCCAATAGGTATACTTCCAAGCATACTCCAACGGCCCCTTGTTACTTGCATATCCCCGGGTAATAATAATCTCCTTCGGATCACTTTTAGAGCGACTTACCAAACATGACATCATATCCTTATCCATCACGACATTAATTAATTCTTCTTGGGGAAACTCTTGCTGTCTCGCATTGAATGAATACAAATCATAGAAATAATAGAGTGTCGACCTTTCATAATTCAAAAAAAAGTGATAGCTCCTCATTTTTGACACACTCGTTGACGGAGGAATCGGAGTGCCTGTTATTTTCACGTACATTTTATCCATCTTAGGATTCCCTTCAAAAAACTCTCCTTCGTAAAAAGCAATATCCGATTTATAATTCACTGTTGCAAATCCCCCATTCTCTGACAACACAACATAATTCGTAATCGAACGGTCTTTACTACAAATACCGACCGGATTCATCCACGGGAAATCCGTCTTAAAATCCGTCACGTTATACAACTCAAAAGTCTGTGCATTCATTCGATAAATCAACTTGTCTCCCCTCGAAGCAATAAATATATCCGGCCCTATTTTCTCTGCATCAGTCGGATCATTCAATGCATACTCCGGATTTACAGAAACAAATGCAGACGTGTAAAAGGATTCTTCCTTACCTGCTTCTATCTCTTCACGACTTAAAGGACGCATAAAAGACACACGTCCTTTTTTATTTTCATCGGAACTCAGCACGAATATTCCCTGATCAAAGGCCGCTTTAACAAACAACGTAAAATATTTAAATGTACTACCATGTTCATTCGTAACTTTTAATCGTAACTGGTATTCACCTAACTTTTTAAATGCGTATCTCAATACCCGTTCATTAGACAAAAACTTCAATGAATCTTTAACAATCCCGCCTATTGAAGTTTTCGTGTAACCGTGATAGCTCCACTCATAACTCAGCTCCATGTCTTCCATGGTCTGTTCTATTTCAGGTTCATAAACCAATTCAAAACCGAAATCAAGATTAATCGTGTCAGAGGAAGCTTGAATAGAAATCTCCGATATTGACTTAACCGGTAATGTTGAATCGTCATCAATACATGCATGAAATAAGATGACCGCACATAAACTTAAACTAATAAACCATATATTTTTCATCATAATCATTCATATTAATTGTTTTACCAACAGCAATTAAAGCAAAGTTGACGGATCGGGTAAATCAACTTTCGGATGTGGGTGCGCTTGATAATATTCATAAGCCGGAGTAATCACGTACTTGATGAACGCTATTTCTTGCTGGTAGGGGAAACTATATGCCTTCTCCAAATTACGCCCGTATTCCTCCACGATACGTTCGAACAACAGGGGATGAGTGGTTTCCAAATCCCAGTAATAATTATAAATATCCATCATCAACATCTGGGAATAAGGACCAAAATGTCTTTCACTCCACCATCTCGGACGCGGCAATTCCGTATCGGAAAATTCAAGTTTACATTCATTGCCCATAACCAACCGGAAATCATCATTCTCGACCAACCTCATTTTAATCACAAAAGGTCGTTGGGTTATTTCCGGATCCAGATAACGATGCAACACAAAAGAAATTTTACCAACGATTCCATTGGCCGGAATAGTAAAACTTTTGGATAACTCGTAATGTAAACCTTCTTTTGCCGTAGTCTCGTCTGCAACCAATTCCACTCCAAATACTCGATCATGATCTTTAGGGGTTCCCAACACGTTCACTGTTATATCATAAGCAAAATCCTCCCCCTTTTGCATACCGAATTGATAGTTTAATGAATCTGATGCAAAATAAATACCATCTTTTAATTCCACATCATAAGCCATATAGTCGGTGCTACATGAATGCAATCCCGCCATACTCATCACCACGACTATAAACGTTATATAATTTAATGCTAATACTTTCATCGCTTTCATTTTTATTGTTCATCGGCCTCCGTATACCTGTACTCAAATTCTTCATCAGGAATAATAAACGTGTACAACTCATCCGTCCCCTGTAAAGTCGTTTTCAATGCATCCACGTAAATATCCCTATTATCCCGTTTCAACGTATAAAAATACTGCCCTTCCTGCACAAACTCCTTACGCCGTTCCTTCACGATATCTTCAAGGGTCACTTGAGGTGCTCCCGGTCGATCCTTGTATTTAAACAATCCCCGAGACACGATAAAAGTATCAAAATATTTTTGAGCCTCGTCCGGATCACTCTTCAATAATGCCTCTGCTGCAATTAAATACATTTCAGGAATTCGAATCATATTAATTCCTTCAATCCTTTTGGAAGTGTATGCGCCCGGATCACTTATTTTCGTCTCATTCACAATTTTCATACACCGCACAATCCTGTCCGAATCATCTTCTCCGATCAAAATACGAAACCAATCATTCCCGCGCATATCATTCCCATCTTCTTGAGCCACGGAATAAAGAGCCGTATTATCATCAGCCGGCAACCAAGTATACGTCATATCATACGTGTAAAAATTCTTTTTTACATTATCCAATATCTGTGTCGTATAAACACCCCAAATAGCCTCCTTTTCCGTTATCGTCCCGGCTACAAAACTCCGTATATTCAATTTATCCTCCAATGGAAATTTACCTGAATCAATCACTTTCTTGGCATATATTAAAGCGTTCTCCAAATCACCTTTCATCCAATAAACTCTTGCCAAAAGAGCCTGCGCGGCATACAAATTAAAATGAATCTCCCGACACGTGGCGAAACCATCATTTAGCACAAATTTTCTGGGATAAACAAGTAACGTCTCATCCTCTTGCAATAACAATTCTGCCTCCTTTAAATCCTTTATTACCAAATCATAAACTTCTGATACGGTCTTAAAAGGAGACACTGCAACCTCGTAAATCGTCACGTAAGGAATCCCCTGCGCGTTAGGCTTTGAACCCACGTGAGGAGCAAACAGGCGCAATAAATCAAAGTGCAGGTAAGCCCGTAAACCTAATGCTTCCCCTTTATAAAGTTTATAATAGTGCATCGAATTTTCGCTCTTCCGTTCCAAATTACGCAATACATTATTCACGTACCCGATCGTCTCGTATCCCTTATTCCATATTGAATTATAATAACTTCTCAACTTCTCGTGCTCCAAAATCAACATCGACTTCACGTTATCATTGATCGAATTTTTCTTATAATACTGGGCAAAAACATCCAATAACCCCCAACTCAAATATTCACCATATAGAGAAGAAGCACTTAAGGTCGAATACGCCCCATACAATGCATCTTCAAATCCTTCCGGAGTATCAAAATACACGTGTTCCACGATCTCAGCCTTGGGCTTGACACTCAAAAAGTCATCACAAGCCACCAAAAAGAACAGGGATAAAAATAATATACAATATTTTCTCATGATAAATGATGATTAAAAAGTTGGACTAATCGTAAAATTGTACCCTTTACTATAAGGATAAGCCGTACCTCGCTCATACTTCACGGTTGACATTCTTAACACATCTGAAAATCCAACCCCGATACTTAATTTATTCAACCCGATTTTCCTTACCCATTCTCGTTT
>DYVS01000196.1:0-7394 GCA_020743075.1 Butyricimonas virosa
CAGATAAATAAAATGATTTGGTTATTCCTTGTAAGCTTGCTTCCGATAGCCTGTTTTGAGGATGACAATAAATACGAATATGAGGAGCTGGATGAGATTGTAATTGAAGGTATAGAGAGTTCCTATGCTCGTAAATCTCATCAAGATATTTTGTCCATAGCACCGACCGTAACGACGGATGCCGATGTGGAATATGCTTGGGAGCTTTGGACTTCGGTGCGAACAGATGGGATTATTTACAAACCGGATACGATTGGGCGGGAGAAAAATTTGAATTATGAAGTGATGGAAGATCCCGGTACCTATTATTTGGTATTTAACGTGAAAGATAAGAAAACAGGAGTGACAACCATGTTTCGTAGTACCTTGAATGTGGAGACTCTTAATTCAACCGGTTGGTATTTGTTGAAGGACGAAGAGGTGGCTGGGGAGATGTACACGGATTATGATTTCATTTACGATGGGGGACGAATTGATAACTGGATCGCTTTTTACAATGACGGAAAAAAATTGAAAGGTGAAGCAGTAAAGAGTATATTTTCCTCTAGTTATTCGGATCAGCTTTCTGGTGGAGGATATAATTATATAAATGTTTTGATTCCGGTGGCCAAAGAGGAAATTTCTATTTTTGAAGTTAGTAATGGCGTCATCCGTTTGCCTTTTGAATCTTTGTTCTTTGACCCTCTTGAAGTGAAGAATTTCCAAGATATTTCTATTCAAAATGATGGAACGAACGTCGGTTTGGTAAATGATCATCGCTTCTATAATATGTCAACACAGAATGCCACATCTTTTTATGCTTCATATGGAGATTATCGGGTGGTTAGTGGCATTATGAGAGGATTAAACGGACCCACTTTCTTTGATGGTGTAACAGAATCATTTGTTTACGTGTCTTCCGGTAATATAACCAGATTTCCAACGGTTTCGGGAGATTTAACTTGTAACAACATGAATGCCGATTTATTATGGAGTAGTGTTATTAATTTTAGAGTACAAAATACGAAGTGGTATGCTTATGCTTTAATGAGAAAGCATACGGGAGATAATCCTTATATGTTGGTAAAGTTTAGGTTAAATTATGGTGATACCGAGAATCGGGTTGAGCAAGTTGACATTCTCCCGTCTACACTCAATTTGATAACAGCAGAGAAGTGGGCTGTGAATGCAAACTACGGAATTATCTATTTCGTGAAAGAACAAAAATTGTATCGGTATAGTGTAGATAGCGGTAATGAAGAGGTGATTTTGAATATTCCTGCTGGGGAAAAAGTTACTTGTATGCAGCATATTATTTATCCAAACTTGATGTCTGCTGATGATTATGGTTCTATTATAGACCAGTTTGCTATTGCAACTTATAGTAACGGCAAGTATAAAGTGTGGTTGCATGAATTTGAGGCCGGTAGTTTGAAGCCATTAAACGAACCTACTTTCGAGGGGAATGGACGTGTGGCTTGTATAAACTATGTTTCCGGTAATAGTTCTAATTTCTTGTTCTAATTAGTTTACGGATTTTTAGTGTTGTGTAGAGATGATTTAAAGGTACTTGGGTATGCTCAAGTACTTTTAAATTGATCTCCGGGATTTTATGTATATATATCATTGTAAAAAAAAAATTGTATGAATTGTAAATCGATTATTTTACTAATCGCTGTATTACTCTTTTGGGGAAATGCAGAGGCGAGAAAGAAAAAAGAGAAGAAGACGGAGGAGGTACGGACGGAAAGTGCTTACCAGAAATTCTTTAAAGGTAAGGCGTGTGAGACTGCAAAAGGGATGATAACTCTTCACAAAATGGACGGGAAAGTTTATTTTGAAATTCCCTTGGTATTGATGGGACGGGAGATGTTGATGGGATCTACTATTACGGAGATCACGAATAACGGTTTCGGTAGTGTTGGTGAGAAACCGAAAGGCTTGTTGTACATTAGTTTCGTGCGTTGTGACTCAGTGATCAGTTTGAAGCAGTTGACTGCACAATATTACACGAAAGAGGAGAATTTGAAACAACGCATAAAAGAAAGCACGACTCCTGCCACGATAAAAAATTTCAAGATTGCTACTTATAACGAGGATAGTACGGCGGTAGTAATTGATATGACAGATTATCTGGTGAGTGCTGATGAAGCTATTGATCCTTTTTCTCCATGGGCACCAATTTTGGCCGGGGGAGAACGTGTGATGGAAAAAGAATTCAGACGAGAAAATTCACAGGTGGTTGGTATCAAGGCATTTGAAGACAATGTTAGCGTGAAGTCTTCATTGACATACGGTTTGAGCTTGAAAAATAAGGTGATGTATATTTTTCAACGCGAACCTTTTACGGCAGTTATGACCCGTAGTTTTATCTTGTTGCCGGAAAAACCGATGCGTCCGCGATTGGCTGATCCGCGTATTGCTATTTTTTCTCAAGGAGTGTTAGAGTTTAATGGGGATAGCAAGGGAGTGCAGTCTCGTTATTATGCACAACGTTGGAATTTGGAACCGAAAGATGTGGAACAATACCGGAAAGGTGTTTTGACGGAGCCCAAGAAACCAATCGTGTTTTATGTTGATAATACGTTTCCTGAGAATTGGAAAAAATATATAAAAGAAGGTGTAGAAGTGTGGCAAACCGCATTTGAGAAAATTGGTTTCAAGAATGCGATTATAGCTAAAGATTTTCCAACGGATGATGTTACTTTCGATCCGGATAATTTGAAATATTCTTGCGTGCGTTATTCTCCTTCTTGGGTGGCTAATGCAATGGGACCTTCTTGGACGGATCCGAGATCGGGAGAGATTATAAATGCTTCCGTTTCTTTGTATCATAATTTGGTAAAAATGGTACAGAATTGGAGGTTTATTCAGACCGGTCCGGCAGATGCAGAGGTGAGAAAAATGGTGTTTGATGAAGAAACTTTGGGCGAGTGTATCCGATATGTCGTATCGCATGAAATCGGACATTGTCTGGGATTTATGCATAATATGGCGGCGTCATCGGCTATTCCGGTGGATTCGTTGCGTTCCCCTTCTTTTACCCAAAAATACGGTACAACTTATTCTATAATGGATTATGCCCGTAATAATTATGTGGCTCAACCGGGAGATAAAGAGAGAGGGGTAAAATTGACCCCGCCGGATTTGGGTTTGTATGATTTATTTACAATTGCTTGGTCATACACCCCGCTACTGGATGCGAAAACAGCCGAGGAGGAAGTGCCTGTTTTAGACCGTTGGATCACAGAAAAGTCCGGAGATCCTATTTATCGATATGGAAAACAACAGATATATATGCGACTTGACCCGAGTTCTTTCGAGGAAGATTTAGGAGATGATCCGGTGAAAGCAGCAGGTTATGGGGTTAAGAATTTGAAATACGTGCTTGCACATTTGAATGAATGGGTGGGAGATACGGATAAAGACTATACATTCCGGCAAGAGATTTATAATGAGATTGTTTACCAGTATGTGCGCTATGTAAATCATGTGATGTTCAATATCGGTGGGGTTTATTTAAATGAGAAGTATGATGGAGACGATTGTTCCGGTTACCAAGTTGTGCCTAGGGAAAGACAAGAACGTGCGTTACAATTTTTATTGGAACAAGTGAAAGATTTAACTTGGTTGAGTGCAAAGGAATTGAGAAAAACTATGCCGTTGATGGGAGATATTACCAGAGTTTTGGAGGACGAGATGTTTAAAATACTGACGAGTCGCTTGAGTGCTGTGTCAATCAATGTACAGCAGGCTACCGAAAAAGATCCGTTGACTCCTGAGATGTATTTCGGTAAAATATATGATTTCATTTTTGCTCCTACGAAACAAGGTAAGTCTCTTTCTGCGGTTGAGAAAAAATTGCAACTAAAATTTGTAGCTCAATTAATCTCAAATTCCGGTGTTGTTGCGAAAGATATGGGTGGACAACCTTTTGCTTTGGCAACGGAACATCAGATGATAGCTATACCTGAAACGGTAAAAGCGAAAAGTAGGGAAATGTACGGGGAAATACCCGTGCAATATGTTGGGATATTTACAAACGGTAGTTTACCCAAGTATAATGTCGAAGAGTATCCGGGTAATCTGGAGAGACAAGGATTTGATTATTTACGACCGATTGCAGTTACTCAAGTTCAAATGTCTCCTCTTTATTTCAATATGTTGAAACGGACTCAAGTTTTATTGAGAAGCAAGCAAACTCAAGGAAACGAGGATACGAGAATGCATTATAAATTATTGTTATACAAGATAGAGCAAGCGTTGAAATAGATTTAAGATGATTTGTAAAATGATAGCAATGAATATCAAAAGAATGATATATTTATTTCTTTTTCTGTGTGTGTTCGTGGGGGGAATAAATGACGTGTGGGGAAAAGAACAGAAAGGAAATACTACTTACCAGCAGCTTTTTAACGGGAAACGAGTGGTTACTAGAGAGGGGTTGATGACCTTGCATCAAGTTGATGGAAAAGTATTGGTTGAATTTCCCTTAGATTTGTTGGGGAAGGATATGCTATTTACTTCGGCAATTCGCTCTATCAGCGATAATGGCGAAGGAGTTGTGGGGCAGTTTTCAGGTAATGGTACTGTTTTTACATTCATGCGGGTAGATTCCGTTATACAAGCTAGAGTGAAAGTGCCTAACTTAGGAAGTATGAAAAATATTTCAGATGATCGTGCGGTTGACCAAGCGTTGGAACAATCCAATAAACCGGGTATTTACAAGACATTTCGTGTTTTGGCTTTTACCCCGGACGAAAAGGCTGTCGTGGTGGATATGACCTCTTTTTTTCTAGAGCATACATCTTGCACGTCTCCTTTCCCGTATTACGCGGGAAACTCTATGTTTGGTTTGGTTTTCCGGAATCATAAAGTCCAACCGGACCGTACTATGTTGTACGGGATTAAAGCTTTTCCCAATAATATTGTGGTTACTGCAGAACAAGGATATGACGTGGATCAACTATTCTTGGGATCTATGCTTATTAAAAAAGATACAAAAGTATCTGTTGTTTCCGATAAAATTTTAATGTTGTTACCGGAAGAGATGATGCGTGTCCGTAAAGCTGATTCCCGTGTAGGAGTCGGTTTTGTGAAACAGACAATTTTTGCCGGAGGACTGGATAAACTGCAGACGAGTTATTGGGCTACCCGTTGGAGAATTGAGCCTGCGGATGTTGAAGGGTATCGGAACGGTAAGTTGGTTGAACCGAAGAAACCGATTGTTTTTTATTTGGATAGCGTGATGCCGTCGGCTTGGGTAAAATATATCCGTGATGGGGTAGAAGAGTGGAACAAGGCATTCCGAGAGATCGGTTTTAAGGATGTTGTGCGAGTTGTGCCTTTCCCGAAAGGAGATACGCTTTTTGATGCAACGAATATTAATTATTCTGTGATCAGATATGCTCCCCAGTGCTTGTCTACCTTACAAAGTGCCGTGTATATAGACCCGAGGAGCGGAGAAATCCTGAATGCATCAATTTATATCCATGATAATATGGTTACGAGCATTACTCAGGACAGGATGTTTAACACGATGACGGCTGATCCTTCCGTGCGTTGTCGTGAACTTACTGAGCAACAGTTAGGTGAAGGTATTAAAATGATGGTTGCTCGTGAAGCGGGGTTGTGTCTGGGATTCGTGTATAACGTGAGTGCCTCGTCTGTGATCCCGGTAGACTCTCTACGCTCGGCATCTTTCACTCGACAATACGGATTGAGTTCTTCGGTGATGGATTTCTTAACTTGTAATTATGTTGCTCAACCGGAAGATGTGCGTGCGGGGGTGCGTTTGATACAAGAGAATTTGGGAGTATATGATTATTGTCTGGTGAAATGGGCATATCAGCCAATTTATGAAGAGAACGAGGATGAGGTGTTAAATGCTTGGATTAAAAGTTTCCGGGAGAAGCCGTACTGTCGTTTTCGTAGAAATCCTTCCGGACTTGAATATGATCCAGATATAGACTATTATGACTTGGGGGATGATCCGATAAAAGCTTTGAATTATCGGATAAAGAATATGAAGGTTGCAATACAAAATTTGTATGAATGGTATAGGGAAGGGGATAAAGATTATAGTTGGAGAAAAGACCTTGTTGCTAGAATTCAATACGCTTTTACCAATCAAGGAATAAAAAATGTTGCAAGAAATATTGGTGGTATTCGAGTTGATGAAATATACGCTGATGAAGGAAGGCCTAATTATGTTCCCGTTCCTAAAGTTAGACAGAAAGAGACTTTACGTTATTTGGTCGGATTGATGAAAGACTTATCGTGGTTGGATAACCGGGAAATGATGTCGGAAATGGAAATTAATAGTCCTGTTGAAAACAGTGCTTGTAGTACTATTGTAAATATGCTATTTGCGAGAATGCCGCAGTTGGCTTTATGTGCATCAAATTCCGATGATCCTTATACTCCGGAAGAGTATGTAAATGATTTGTATCGGATAATTTGGGAAAAGACTCGAAAGAATATGATGTTAACGGATGTGGATATGAATTTGCAATTATTGTTTTTAGGGAAGGTAATGGCATCATCGACAGTGGCAGCCGGGAGCGGGATTTTGGAACCTGTAAGACAACAGGGATTCTACTTGGCGAAACCGGAGGGTGAGGAGGATTTCGAGTATGAAATGCAAAAAATGATTAGGGATTATCAGTTTATGGGCCTGTCAGATGTAGGGCCTGAATTGGTACAAGGATTCGGTTCTCAACCGAATGTTTTTGCTACGACATACCCGACCTCACATCTTTATTTGCAAATGTTGCTTGAGATAGAACAGTTGGTGAAGAGTAAAGTTGAACATGCTACGGGTAAAACAAAATTACATTACGAGTATATTTTGCATAAAATTAACCGGTCGAAAATGAAAGAATAAGAGGTTTGCTATATAAGGAGATCGTGATAAATGTTGGATAGAATTCCGGGTTACTTATTACTTTTCAAGTGTAAGTAACTCGGAATTTATTTTAAATTTTTATTCTTAAGGTATATTAGAAGTTAATGTTTTATCTTTTATATTTGCATAAAGAATATAATGTAGATGGTCTTGGATTATTCAGAAGATAGGGAATTGTTAACATTATTAAGGCATGGTGAGATTTCTGCGTTTGTGGATATATACACCACGTATTATGATGCGTTGCTGAATTATGCCGATCGTTTGCTGAATGATGTAGAGACAGCCCGGGATGTAGTACAACAGGTGTATTATAAAATATGGGAAAATCGGGATACATTGAATATTTCTCTTTCTGTTAAAGCTTATCTTTTTAAATCGGTTTATCATGGTAGTTTAAATACGCTTGCTCATCAAAAGAATATTCAGAAGTACGAGCGTGAACAGTTGACCGATTTTTATTTCTCTACCGTGATACAATCCCCCGAGGCGGAAGAGGCCTTGTGGA
>DYVS01000197.1:0-5702 GCA_020743075.1 Butyricimonas virosa
ACTTTTCGGGATTGAATCACCCTTCCCATTCCATCGTAATAAACATATGCCGAAACCGGTTCGTTTTCTTCTATATATATATTTTCTCGCACGTAACTGGCAACTCCGCGTCCACCATCAATGTAGACGGTCCCATTCATCGGGACTATCGTATCCCAATAATGAGCTTCCAAAGTATAAGTTCCCCCACCCGAAAGATTTTCAAATACAGGAGGAAGTACAAAACCCTCTTCCTCTCGCACAAGTATACCATCTTTAAAAAGCTTATATTTCACCCCATATTGAAATCCATCCAATTTTAATGAATAATTTTCAACACTCTCGCAAGATAATTCCGACAACGTGAATTTCACCAAATCATCCTGCTGCGGCATCGTATGCATCAATAATCTAAATATTTTCCCCCCGCTAGCGTTATCCAACGAGAAATATACTTCATTAATCCGATCTCCTCCACGAAGATTAGGTCCCGTTGCCATACTTATTGTCGAGTTTACACGATGAACACGAAAACCCGGAAAACAACTAGATTTCCCATCATTTATTTGTTCCAACATCTCATCCAATTGTGCAAGATCGGAACTTGACATTAAACTGATAAATGGAACTATGACCTTCCCGAATCCACACCCGGGAGCAGCCTCTCCAACAGGGGGAAGAATTCCTTCACGAGTCACTTCTTCGGTACAATAACCGGCTTTTAAAAAAGGATAGTAATATATTCCTACACTTCCTGACATCTCCTTCTCCGCACGCCCCTTTATAGCCTTTAGGATATATAATCCTTCCGGGAAAACTTTCTCGAAAGACAAGGGATAACCTGTTCCACGTATCGTATAATTACCTATCACGTAAAGGACTCCGACTTGCGAACCACTTAAAGTAACCTTAGTTTTACGACCGTGGAATGCCTTATTTGTTTCACAATCAGAAGACACGTTATACACAACGATCTCATGATATTCCGACTCTTGCCCATCTTGAACAAGCGGCATTAACTGGTTTAAAGTACTCCTGAACACCACTTCCCGTTCATAACCCGGCTGAAAATTACTTGCCACATCAAACACTAACCTTCCCGAATAATAACCACCTTCATCATCATACGAATCTATATACAATGATTTAACGGAAATCCACGAAAATTCTTCGATTTGTTCCAGTTGCGTATTTATTGCTTCTTTAAGCTTGGAAATCACATTTATAGTAGATCTACCTCGGGATATAAAACCCATGGAACACTCCCCTCCTTCGATTCCTACATGAATTCGGGGTTGACTAAACTCCGTTACCGGACAGAAAATTTGAGCCTCAACAAAAGATGTTACTAAACAAAGGAGTAATACCAGAACGATATTCTTCCCAAAATATGTATCACGTTTATATCGTTTCATATTTTACAATTTAAAAAGGTTTAATAAAGTACTCGTATCCTTTGACCACTTTCCGATCATCATCAAGAACTCGCAACAAACGTCCGAACACATCATACTCGTAATACATCGTATTACCATTCGTATCCATTTCTGAGGTTAACCCGACTCCGGGAATACACGTGTATGTCGTCATCATGGCATTCCGGGGCATTATCCGAACTTCATCTATCGGGTACGATGAACTATTAATCGTGTAGCTCGCGGTGGAAGACGCTACCGTCAGTTCCTGCTCCACGAGTTCCCACTTTTCACCGGACTTTTTCCAGTAAGATAAAATATACGATCCCGGTTTAAAGTTCGAAAGATTGATCGTGTAACTTTGAGAGTAAACCTTATTTCCCGTTTTAGCCGTTTTAAGTATTGTCGCACTTGTTTCATCTTCAAAACTGGTATAAAATACCTGATTTTCCCGGGTTGTACTTCTCGGATGATACACTGCATTTTTCACCATAGCCACGGGTAAAGAAAAATTATAACCGTATATCATGGATTCTGCCGAACCTTGATCTTTATGAAAACATGTCAAGTTTAATCTTCCATCGTAATGATCATAATAATCCACAAGAGTATAACGATTATCGTGATAAAAATTCTTGGAAGAGTTGATTCCCGACATGGAGAAATCAGTTGTATCAATCGGCACGGATGCAAGAGTTTTACTCTTTGCCAAAACCGGCAATCTTTCATTCTTATCATTCGAGACTAATTTATACAAGAGTAATTTTCCCTCGATAACTTTATCATTCTTGATCTTTATTCTCTCAATAGGCTTTGCCAGCACTCCGGCTTGAAGTAACGCATCTAACGTGTTACTTTCCACGATTCCCGAAAGATTACCTTGAGCTTGAAAGCTAAACGGGTATTTCGTCTTTACACGATACGTATCCCCCCTATCGTAAACCACTTTTTCCTCTACAGGCAAATAATAAGTCGGATCATACGTATACTTCGTGACTGTCGTGGGAATATCAACCCCTGTTATTCTCACCGAGTCAACATATATAGGTTCTGACAACCAACTATAAACAATCAAGTTAGACAACAACGCCCCGGTTGGCATATTATATTCATGAACATAGTATCCTTTAATCTCTTTCCGAACATGTTTCTTGAATTCATATTTATATTGCACCCTCTTCACTTCCTGCCTCGTAGAACTATATTGTATTTCTTCTTTTAATAACCCTCTCCTCCAGAACCTCGACGAGTTCGGGAACACCGTGGGAGCGTCATTACTTATTCCTTCGCTTTCTATTCGATTAATATGGCGCATAGAGGGTTCGTCGGGTCCATCCATCAAATCCGTGTAACTAGAAACGATCTTTGAACCGTTACTTAAAGTTTCGGTAACCGTAGAGTAATAAACACTCGTATTTTTATCATCATGGAGGTAACAAAATTTCCCCCCGGTATTCCAATTATCCGTATAATCATTATTACTATAGATTATCACCCCGGAACCATTAGCATAGGAATAATTCGTGGTAAGGCAATTACCGGCGCCATCGTATCTTTTGATATTTTTAACCCGAACCCCACCCACGATAGAGCCATTAATCAACTTATTATTTTCGTACTCGTAATCCACGTACCCACCAAGATTATTATAAACCCTAGTTAAAATATTTGCTGTCGTGTGAGCGAAAGATGGAGATCTATCCGCTCCTTCCGTGGGGAAAAACGTGGTATTCGATTTCCCATTATAATATCCCCAATGGTCAAAATCTTTACTATCCCTGGCTGGTAAGTTTCGTGACGTGTTGTACTCGAATTTACCCAGCATCAATTTACTTGTTGAATTTGATTCATCCACCTCGATCAATTTTAGACGCTTATACCCAGAAGTCGATTGAAAATAAGAATACAGAAATTTGATCGATTTCAAATATTCCAGGTTTGAAACAATTGTTATTTCATTCAATTGTCGGCCATTAGGAAGTTCATGACCTCCGGTTTGCGATGTGAAACTAAGTTTTCCATTTCCCCAAGTAATATACTGCAAATAATAAGGAAATGACCTGTATTGTATTGATTTATCAATTATAGGGTCATTGTTTTTACGATAATAATTATAATTGGAATAACTAATTTCACCACCACGAAGATAATCAAAAGAGACTTCGTTTCCCGACAGAGGTTTTATCTTTGTCAAGTGCCATGTTGAAATATGACTTCTTGTAATACTATTCACGGAATTATGCTTTACCTCGCTATACCGGGTTACTTCTGTCGATTCTTTCAAATTAAAAATATACTTTACTCCCAATTCATCCGTAATCGTGAAATTTAGATCATTATCCAAAACGATGTTAACCGGGGTATAAGGTATCGTCCAGGCTTTCCCATCCTGATCTATCGTAAACATACCCGTCCTACCGGGAATCTCGTAATAATACAAATCGGGTTCACCATCAAAAGTAACGCATCCGGTACAACTAGACTTGGAGGTACAATGGTCCACTCTTTCTCTCAATAAATTCGTGGTACCCCACCACAAGGAAAAATTATTCGCCAGTATCCCAGATCCCCTACAATAACCATTGACCAAATCATCATTATCCACGATAACACGAGTAATTTTTCCCCCGACCGAGAGATTCCAGCCTAAGCCCACCCAAGAAGCCAAGTCCTGTACTTTAATCCCGGAACAAGTATATGACAACACTATCGGGATATTCACATTTTCTGCAGCAGCTATCGTGTACAAGGGAATACTAACCCCAGCAGTCCCCGTCCCCTTGTTTACTTTTATATTTAAACTCCGTAACAATCCCTGTGATTCGGGCGACGAAGGTGGTGTTAGTTCTGATTGACCAAAACTCATGGTAGTCAACATTACAAACAGAATAAAAAGACTTGCAATTTTCATATTCTTTTCAATTTGTCATTAGTACTTGAATAATTAAAGCGTCTTCCTTAGAAAAGGAATTCCTCTTGGAGTATTTACTTCTTCCCGTGAATTCCAATTAGTGATTTTCACGAGACACTGACTACATCCTTCCCCATAAGCATTTCATTTTAAAGTTTAACACGAATTACTGTTAGCCGATGACACCTCCAAGCCTACACATCGGCAAGTACATCAATAACAAGCCCGCCTATCCCCATGAAAAGAACGGGTTCCAGCAGATTTCCCAATTGTTTCAATTTATGTTCCTACTCCCGGGTGAAGGTATTAACTCACCCACTCTTCATAACCCGAACGGATCATAAAAGACAACGGAACAAAAACAGCCGATAATCACCAACACCACCAGTAATTCCGGCAAAGAAAAAGCAGCAAAAGATTTACTTTCCAGATCACGCCTTTTCTGTTTCGATAATTTTTGAATTGTTTTCATATTGCAATCAGAAGTTTAAAAAAATACAATTCTAAAAAATATATTCTTCGGCTGATCTTTATAAACACACCCCACACTTTCTCGTTATAAAGTCAGGGTTTAAATTTATACAATAATTTTAGGAGAATTTGTAGCAAATTTGTATCTATTTTTTGTTAAAATATATCAAAACGAGGGATTGAAATCAATTTATTTCAACCCGAGAGAAATGGAGATACTCTCGAGAAACTACCCCTTTTTCGTCAATCACTCGAAGATTATTCAGAGCTTCTCCATATGAGCATAGATGAGCAACGTTTGATCCTCGAATGAGCTCTGAATAAGTGGTATTATTTGATACTTATCTGGTACTTATTTCAGGTACATTTGGGTATTAGCCCCTAAGGAGTAAGCCTGATAAATTTGATAAATAATAATTCCATCACCAAATATACACGACCAATTTTTATTCCATATCGTGTATACAATAACACTTATCCTAAAATATCACGATCTATTATTTTATTAGGTAAAAATGTAAAATGTACATAATTCACTAGGTTAAAAAATGTGATATCATGCTCTTGGATTTCCAAACCAATACCTGCATCATCCGTTTCTATCCAAATTGTAAGAGTTGTATCATAACGAACATCTAGTTTCATCGCCCTAAGTACATCCTCCCTACCAGTTAATACGCTTCTGAGTTCATTTAGTGATGGGGTTATGTTTTCGTATTCGAATATACTCTCTGATGATGATATTGCCCATAAATTATACGTTTTCTCCCCTTGAGTTCCACTATGTTTTGATTGAAAGATTTGTCCTTTAGCAAAAAAACGATCAGGAGAAACACCCAATTGTTTCGTTATATCCGTTACAGATACCTCTTCTGAAGTGATTGCCAATTCACAACTAATTTTGAAATAATAACTATCTATCTCCA
>DYVS01000198.1:0-4893 GCA_020743075.1 Butyricimonas virosa
CGGTTTACTCTCACAAGCCCCATAATGTTTTGCCATCGCCCCTGCCACCACCTGCGCGTATTCTTCGTAGGTCGGGACCTCTATTGTAAATTGCTCTTTCAAATAATCCTCCATATCCGCAAACATACCGCTACCCAGATCAATATATTCCGGTATTCCGTCTATATACCTGTCTGCCGCATAAAGGATATTATCTATCCTTTTTTGCCAAGCCGACAAATACCTCGCACGGCTAACATGCATGTGAAGGCCGACAAGCTTTAGATTCGGCTGCCGCTTTATTTCATCCACAACATGCTGAATATCCTTACCATCTATTTGAAGGCCAAAACGCGAAATAAAGTTCGCCCCTATATCAGAATTTATCCTCAAGCCTACTTTCAATTGCTTGTCAGGATGATGCTTTGCCAGCGCAATCACCCGTTCCGCCTCAGCAACACTATCTATATTGGAAATCCCTCCACATAGAATATGATTTTCCATTAACACTCCTTTACAGGGGCCATTGTAAATGATAAAATCATGCGAATAACCGATCTTCAAAGCCAATGTCAACTCCATATCCGAAACGACCTCTGCGTATCCTCCAAGCCGTTTCACCAACAGGCAAACATGAGGCGTATAGTTGGTCTTATAAGAATACGCAAGCATATAATTCGGATAAATATCCTGAAACGCCTTGCAAAGATGTTGATAATTCGCTATAAACCCCTTATCATCAAATAAATAAAAAGGCGTTGCATACTTTTTTATAAACTCCATGATCTCTTTCATTTTATTGCATTTTCCAAAACGTTTGCCACTTTTGCCGAAAGAAGGCTTTTATCATACACCTCCAATGACAACCGTCTTGAATTTTCACCCCATTGTTTAAGCAACTCTTTATTATCTTTCACCTCTAGCAATTTATCCACGAGATCATTCGGGTTATCGGGGTCAACAAAGAATCCGCAATTATCTTTTTCCACCAAATCTTTAGTCCATCCCGATGAATTTACAATGACGGGCTTCCCTGCTGATAACGAATCAAACAATTTATTCGGGGAGTTTGTCGCAAGGATCGGTACATTATTAAACGAAACAATACTTGCATCACAGCAATTTACAATTTCAGACACGACCTCCATTCCGTGATCACCGAGGAACTGGACATTCCTAAGTCCATACCCTTTTACCATATCTTTTAACATAGGTTGCGTCGATCCGTCACCGAGAAATACGAAATTCAAATCGTCCGCACCTCGTTCTTGCGCCACCTTCGCCGCATTTACGATATATCCCAAACCATTGGACGCTCCCATTGAACCAAAATGAATAATATTGAATTTATGAATATCAATATCAAACTTTGCCATAATTTCCGGCGACGGACTCCTCGGATAGAATTTATCCGGTTTTGCCATATTGGGAATCATCGTACTCTTTGATTTAGAAATACCGACCTTCAAAACACCCTCCTCCATGCCGGGAGACAGGGATATGACGTGTTCCGCCTTTCTGTATGACATCTTTTCGAGCAGGCGCAACGCCCACATAACAACCGGGTTATCCACGCCTTCCTGAATAAGTGCTTCCGGCCATAAATCCCTGACTTCAAATACATATTTCCATCCTTTCAGCCATTTCAATGCAATAGCCACGGCCCCGGTTGTCAATGGAGTAGACGTCGCAAACACCAAATCCACATCTTTCTGTCTGCAACCTTCCCCGATCGCTTTAAACATGAACGAAATAAACGATTTTATCCGGGACAAAGCCGACATGTAATTATTATACTCGTTCTTAATATAGTGAACTTCTATGCCATCAACGTGTTCTATAGCAGAATCAGGATGATTCTTATTTGAACCTGTAATCATCACGACCCGATGCCCCCGCTTTATCAATTCTTGAGAAATCCAATAGGAACGAGTTCCCCCCGGTTCTTCAGGTGTCTTAAAATACTGATGGATATATAAAAGTTTCATGTATTGAATGTTATTTAATTTCAGGAAATATTATTTCTTGTCTAGCAATTATTTAAGCAATGGCTTCACTTTATTATAAAGCTCTATGTATTTCTTGGAAATCTCACTCCACCTAAATTCATCAAGGGATAGTTGTTTTATATACTCAACCTGTTTGGAGTAATTCTTGATTATCTGTTCCAACTTATCGGCAATGTCCCGAACCGACCCGGATTTAGCATGAAACCCTACGGTTCCTTCTTCGAAATACCGGTCTATACCTTGTCCTTCCGTGTACAAAATAGGCAATCCCTGAGACAAAGCCTCAATATACACAAGCCCGAATGTTTCATGATGTGAAACCATCGTGAATATATCGTAGTCTTTCAAATGCTCCACCAATTCCTGTTTTGACATCCGGGACTTCAACTCCACCCATTCATAACGCCTTTGGTACTCATTCATGAGTTTATTATACGGGGTCAGGTCATTCGCCTTTTGCCCTATTGCGGTAAACGTTAGGTTATACCTCCTCTCACGTAACAATTTTACCGCCTCGATTACACCATGAATATTTTTATTCTCTACAAAATTCCCTATGAAAACCAGTCTCTCAGGGCATATCCGGTGACTATATTCCCGATTGGAGAGATAAATTAAATCAATACCATTCTGCAACATTTCGGACTTTGCAATAACAGATCGCTTTTTCTGTCCGGGTATATAATTATTCAAAAAATACTGTTTATATACCTCTGAAATAAATAATATGCGATCAGCATGATCAAGGATTTTCTGAAATACCCCTCTTTGCCAGATTAAAAAACGGTAATATACATTTACATCCGTATTTCTAACGGCTGTAATATAGGGTATTCCCATTTTCTTTTTCAACTCCAAAGCCAGCCCCCCACCCAAACACTGGGTAGCACTATGCGTCAGGTCAACGGTATGCATGTCCGGTATTGTTTCCTGCACATCTTTCAACAAAACCCTCAACTTCGACTTATAAAGAAATTTATGGCAATTACGAAGTACGAAAGACGTGTAAACTCTCACATTATCAGGAAAATCCTTGTCAACATCTGCCGTTTCATAAACCTTCAATGGTACGTAAACAGATATGCGTATATCGGCCCTGCATCGGGATATTGCAAACACAAGATTACGATGTACCACAGACTCGTACCAGTCATTTGTTACATACAGAATATGCATATAATACGAAGCAAGATCTAAAAACCCCCTACCTTCACCATTCCCAACCAATTACCACTTAAAGCCGACCGTCAATAACAGTTCGATCCAGAATACCTTTCACATCATATACAACCCCTTTTTCTTTATCCTTTAAAAGCGAACGAATATCAAGCCCTTTAAATTGGTCATGCGCCACCCCCAGGATAACAGCGTCATATTGCCCCGTCAAATTTGAAATATCATCGTTCCGAAGATTTACTCCATACTCACATTTTACCGCATCAAGATTGGCCCACGGGTCATACACGGTAATATTCGGAGTATATTCTAAAAAAGTAGAATACACATCAATAATCTTTGTATTGCGAATATCAGGACAATTTTCTTTGAACGTGATTCCCAAAAGAAGAATTTCGGCATCCTTTACAATAACCCCTTTCTTGTTCATACATTTTATAACCTGCTCCGCCACGTATGACCCCATACCGTCATTCAAACGGCGGGCAGCAAACATTACACGCGGCAACACACCGTACACTTGCGCCTTTTGAATCAAATAATAAGGGTCAACGGAGATACAATGGCCACCCACTAAACCGGGTTTCAATTTGATAAAATTCCACTTGGAAGCGGCAGCCTCAATCACATCATTGGTATCTATTCCCATAGCATTAAATATTTTCGCCAACTCATTCATAAAGGCGATATTTATATCCCGTTGGGAATTTTCAATGATCTTAGAAGCTTCGGCCACCTTTATCGACGGTGCTTTATGCGTACCGTTCACAAGCACCGAATTATAAACCCGATCCACGATGTCGGCCACTTCGAGAGTCGACCCGGAAGTCACCTTCTTAATTTTCTCTACGGTATGAAGTTTATCACCGGGATTAATACGTTCGGGAGAATATCCGGCAAAAAAATCTACATTAAATTTTAAACCGGAAACTTTTTCCACAACAGGCAAACATTCTTCTTCCGTCACACCCGGATAAACAGTTGACTCATAAACCACAATATCCCCCTTGGCAATAACTTTCCCCACAGTTTCACTGGCCCTCCATAAAGGTTTCAAATCCGGACGATTATTCTTGTCAACAGGAGTCGGAACCGCAACAATATAAAAATTACAATCCCGAATAACCTCCATATCTGTCGTGCAGATAAAACCATCTTCACGGATAGCCTTACGGAGTAACTCATCATCAACTTCAAGAGTCCCGTCATGTCCGTTCATAAGGGCATCAACCCGGCATTGATTCATATCAAAACCAACTGTTTTATACCTCGTAGAAAAAAGACGAGCCAATGGTAGCCCAACATAACCAAGCCCGATTACACAAATTTTTATATCTGTCATACGATGTTATTTGAATAATATTCAATCATTAACCTGTCTCTGATTTATCTTGATAATTTTTCACGGAATAGGATATTCCGAAAAATTCCTACACGGCCAGAACCTTACATGTAAATCTGATCTCGCCCCTCATTCACACACTCCCACCAGCTCGAAACAATTTATTTAAACACGTCAAAATAAAATTGATACAACAAGTGTGAATTTTTCGTCCACAAGGTAATACTAATATAAAAAGCTAAGATTATAGAACTCAGCATTATATAATATAATAGCTTATTATATTTATTATAGCAACTCGTTTTCAAATAGTAGGCAAAATAAGCCCACATGATGGGGATAAAAATATAGAAGTACCTAAAAGGGCGAGACAGAACGACTATATTA
>DYVS01000199.1:0-11123 GCA_020743075.1 Butyricimonas virosa
GGAATCGGAGGATATGATGTCGGATATTGAGGCTTATTTGCTGGATCAGGATGAGGTGGTGAACGTGTCGGTGACGATCGGAGGATCGCCATTACGGTATTATCTGGCGAGCACGTCTTTCGGGCCAAAGGCAAATTTCGGGAATTTGTTGATCGAGGTGGAGAAGAAGGAGCAGTCTCCGATCGTGGAGGTGCGTTTGAATACTTACGTGCGGGAGAATTACCCGGATATGTTGATCCGTTCCTCTTTGTTCAAGTTGTCCCCGGCAGTGGAGGCTGCCATCGAAATCGGGTTTATCGGGGAGAACGTTGACACGCTTGCAGCCTTGACGGAAAGGGCGATGAATATCATGCGGGAATGTGACATGGTGACGGATATTCGGAGTAGTTGGGGAAATCAGGTTCCCGTTTGGGAACCAGCCTACTCGCAGGAACGAGGACAACGCCTAGGAATTACCCGTCAATCGGTGGCTTATGCCTTAAAAATAGCTACAAACGGGTTGTCCATCGGGGATTTCCGGGAGAAGGATTTGTTTATGCCGATATTGCTGAAAGAGGATGGGTTTGATAGTAAGAATCTGGATAACATGAAGACGTTGCCCGTGTTCGCCACGCAAGGGTTCACGGTACCTTTGGCGCAGGTGGTGGATAGTTTCGCGTACGATTATCATTATAACGTGATCAAGCGGTATAATCGGGACCGGGTGATGATGGCGCAATGTGATCCCAAACGGGGTGCGAACACGAAAGCGGCTTTCTCTGAAGTATGGAGCAAGGTGAAGCGTATGGAGATGCCGGAAGGTTACCGGATGAAGATTTTCGGGGAGGATGAGAGTCAGGTGGAGTCCAACGAGGCTTTGGCAGCCAATATGCCGTTGACATTTGTCTTGATGTTTATCGTGTTGCTGTTGCTTTTTAGAACCTATCGGAAGCCGACGATTATATTACTGATGGTACCATTGATTTTTATCGGGGTGGTCTTCGGCTTGCTGGTAATGGGGAAAATGTTTGACTTTTTCGCTTTGTTGGGTGTGTTGGGATTGGTTGGGATGAATATCAAAAATGCGATTGTGCTGGTGGATCAGATTGGTATCGAACAGGAGAATGGGTTGGCACCGCTGGATGCCGTGTTGCAGGCCACAAAGTCAAGAATCGTTCCGGTAGCCATGGCTTCAGGTACAACAATATTAGGAATGCTACCCCTGCTGTTTGACGCCATGTTTGGCGGTATGGCTGCTTGTATCATGGGAGGCTTGTTGGTAGCCAGTTTGTTGACGATCGTGGTATTGCCCGTGACGTATTGTTTGATATTCAGGATAAAAGCGGAGTGATTTTAAATTTTAGATTTTAAATTGAAAATTTAGCGATTGTGATTATAAAGTTACCTAATTTTTTAAGTCAATTCATTTTCAATTTTTAATTCTCAATTTTCAATTATTATGAGGATATTATTTAGTATGGGAATTGTTTTGTTACTGGCGGGGGCTGTTAAGGCGCAGACTCTGACCGTAGAGGAGTACCGGGAGAAGGTGCTGGATTATAATCAAGACATCAAGCAATCGAGAGAGGCTGTTAAGGCGGCTATATATGCGTTGAAAGGAGTTAAAACGGGATTTTTTCCTAAATTGCAGTTGAGTGGGAATTATTCGTATCAGATAGAGGACGTGGAGTTTATGCAAGGTGTTGATCTGAAGCATAATAATTATTCGGCAGAGGCGGCATTGTCGCAGAACGTGTATGCCGGAAGCATGGTGCGTAAGCAACAGGAGGCTGCGAAATTACAAAAAGCGATTGCCCGCTTGGGAGAAGAGTTTACAATAGACAATATCGTTTACGCGGCTGACGTGAGTTATTGGACGTTAGCGGCTAATGAGAGTCTGTTTTATATTTCCCAAGAGTTCGTGTTGATCGTGAAGGAGTTGGATGGGATTGTACAAAAACGTTTTGACGAGGGTGCGATCAGTAAGACGGATTTGCTGATGGTGAAGACTCGCTTGAAGGAAGCGGAGTTACAAGAGTCTACTCGGAATATGAATTATCAGACAGCGATGCAGTCGTTTAAAATTATGATGGGGGCTCCTTTGGAGGAAAAGTGGGTTATTATTGACTCGATCCAGAAACCAGTGATCGTTCCGGGTTTGCAACCGTTGGAAGTGGCCTTGAAACGGAGAGCCGATTACCAGATTGCCGTGCAGGATTTTAATTTGACCAAGCAACAGACCAAGATTATACGTTCAAAGTATCTGCCGCAGTTTGCCGTGGGGGTGAAGGAAACTTGGGGGACACCGTTGATTAATGTTTCCGGTGATGAGAAATTTGCGACGGTGGCTTTTGCGAAGTTAAGTATGCCTGTTTTTAACTGGGGAGAGAAACGCCAGAATGTGAAACAGAATCGGGCGATGGAGACAAGTAAGGAGTTAGCCATGAGTAAAGTTGAGGATCAAGTGAAAGAGGAACTGGCAAATGCTTGGGTGAAGTTGAACGAGAACTGGAAACAGGTGGAGATTGCTAATTCTACATTGGAGATAGCCCGGGAGAACTTGAAATTGAATACTTTCAGTTATAATGAAGGGAAACTACCGATTTTGGATGTCCTCTCTTCGCAGGCGACTTGGTTACAGGCTTACACGAATGTGGTTTCAGCAAATTACCAATATAAGGTGGCGTACGCGGAGTATGTGAGGATTTTGGGGGGACGGTAGGATTTATGATTTATTTTCTATCACGGAGGCTTTAAGTTTAGTCTATAATTCACAACTTTATGAAAAAAATTATAGACATAGAAACAGGATTGTATTATCAAAGTGCATCCTACAATTATAATTTGCTTCGTCGTGAAATTATGCTAGGTAAAATAGCATGATATATGCTTGGATAATAAGTAATTGTTTTATAAATTTTCCCCTGTTCTGAGGATTTTTTTGAGATCATGAGAACAGGGGAAAATTTATGTTGTTTTTTTTCGGGTTTAGCGGGGATTTATAGCAAGAAATTGTATTTTTGCAGATCAATGGATAATACGGTATTAAAAGTTTGAGAGATATGACGATAGAAAAAATGCTTACTCAGCAGGTGCTGGAGGCCGTAAAGGCTTGTTATGGGGTTGAATTAACCGAGAAAGACGTACAGTTGCAGGAAACCCGGAAAGAATTTGCCGGTGATTTGACGGTGGTCGTTTTCCCGTTTACCCGATATTCCAGGAAATCGCCCGAGGAAACGGCTAAAGAGCTGGGAGAGTATTTGAAACAAAATATTGAAGAGGTAGAAACCTACAATGTTATCAAGGGATTTTTGAACGTGGTGATTTCTTCCGCTTATTGGATCGAGGTGTTGAATGACGTGGCAAAAGAGGAAAAGTACGGTTACGCAAAGGAATCTAGCGGGAAAACTTACATGATTGAATATTCTTCACCGAACACGAATAAACCGTTGCATTTGGGACATATCCGGAATAATTTTCTAGGATGGTCGGTTTCTGAGATTCAGAAGGCAAACGGGCATAACGTGATTATGGTGAACTTGGTGAATGACCGGGGAATTCATATCTGCAAGAGTATGATTGCTTGGGAGAAGTTTGCTGATGGTGCTACTCCGGAAAGTACGGGAATCAAGGGGGATCATTTCGTGGGGGATTATTACGTGCGTTTTGACAAGGAGTACAAGGCGCAGATCAAGGAATTGATGGAGCGGGGCAAGACGGAAGAGGAGGCGAAGAAAGAGGCCCCAATATTGTTGGAGGCTCAGGAGATGTTGCGTAAGTGGGAGGCCGGGGACGAGAAGGTGGTCTCTTTGTGGCGGACCATGAACGATTGGGTATTGAAAGGTTTTGACGAGACCTATAAAATGATGGGTATCTTGTTTGACAAAGTATATTTCGAGTCACAGACATACAAGAAGGGACGTGACCTCGTGTTGAAAGGTTTGGCTGATGGCGTACTTTACCAGAAAGATACCGGAAGTGTGTGGGCTGATCTTACGGGTGATGGATTGGACCACAAGTTGTTGTTGCGGGATGACGGTACTTCCGTTTACATGACGCAGGATATCGGTACGGCATATGATCGATTCAATGAGTTTAATATGGATCAGGAGATATACGTGGTGGGTAACGAGCAGAATTACCATTTCCAGGTGTTGTCGCTGGTTTGTAAGAAGTTGGGATTCGATTGGGCCGACAAGATTAAGCATCTTTCTTACGGTATGGTTGAATTACCGGAGGGGAAAATGAAATCCCGCGAGGGAACAGTGGTGGATGCCGATGATTTGATTGACGAGATGATTCACACGGCTCGTACGACTTCCGAGGAGTTGGGAAAACTGGACGGTTACACGAAGGAAGAGGCCGAGGACGTGTATCGTAAGGTCGCTTTGGGGGCGTTGAAGTATTTTATATTGAAGGTTGACCCGAAGAAGACCATGATGTTTAACCCGAAAGAATCGATTGATTTTAACGGGAACACGGGGCCGTTTATCCAATATACCTATACTCGTATCAAGTCGGTTTTGCGTAAGGCGGAAGAGGCCGGGGTTAAGATTGTTCCGGGAGATATTCACACGGCATTAACCGAGAAGGAACAGAATTTGGTAAAACTGATTGCTAAATTACCTGCGGTCGTGAAAGAGGCTGGAGATAATTATAGTCCGGCGTTGATCGGAAATTATGCTTATGAGCTGGCAAAGGAATTTAACCAGTTCTATCATGATTATTCTATCCTGAAAGAAGAGAATGAGCAAGTGCGTAATTTGCGTTTGTTACTGGCACAACAATGTAGCGTGGCAATCGAGAATGCTATGGGTATGTTGGGAATAGAGATGCCGGAGAGAATGTAATGATTTTAGATTTACGATATATGAAAAAGATTGCACCGAAAGATATAGACAAGAACGTGATCAAGTTGATCGGTCAGGATTGGATGCTGGTGACGGCTGGGGATCAGGAGAAGTTCAACATGATGACGGCTAGTTGGGGATCGATGGGGTATTTGTGGAACAAACCCGTGGTGATGGTGTTCGTGCGACCACAACGTTATACATTCGAGTTTACGGAGAAAAAAGATGAGTTTACTTTGTCGTTTTTTGACGAAAAGTTCCGTCATGCATTGAATGTGTGCGGTTCCGTTTCTGGACGTGACTTGAACAAGGTGCAGGAAAGCGGGTTGACACCCTATTTCACGGAGGCCGGGAATCCGGCATTTGAGGAAGCTACGTTGGTGTTGGAGTGTAAGAAATTATATACCGATTTCTTGAAAGAAGACGCTTTTTTAGATAAGGAGATCGTGGATAGCCAGTACGGCCAGAAGGATTTCCACAAAGTGTACGTGGCCGAAATTGTTCATGCTTGGGTGAAGGAGTAGCTGATGGATTTATGTACGTATCATAGTCATTGTAATTTTTGTGACGGGAAAGCCCCGGCGGAGGATTTTGTGAGGGCGGCTATCGAGGCTGGATTTCATAGTTACGGAATCTCTTCGCACTCACCGCTTCCTTTTGAGACACGTTGGTCTTTAAGCAAAGGGAACGTGGAGGCTTATCTAATGGAGATAAAGCGTTTGCAGGAGAAATATGCGGGACAGATTGAGCTTTACGTGGGGATGGAAATTGATTATCTGAATGATGAGTGGGGGCCGGCAGTAGAGTATTTTCAGCGTTTGCCGTTGGATTACCGTATCGGTTCAGTACATCTTGTAACTGAGGAACAGACGGGAGAGATTATGGACATGGACGGGAAGTTCGAGGATTTTAGGGAGAATTTGCATTTGGTTTTTCGTGATGATCTGAAATATCTCGTGGAGGCTTATTTCAAAGCGTCTTCCCGGATGGTAGAGTTGGGAGGTTTTGACTTTGTGGCACATTTGGACAAAATATCCATGAATGGTTTACTGATGGATAGCACGCTGACGGAACAGGAGTGGTATAACCGGTTGTTGTGGGATTATATGTCCTTGATAGCGGAGAAAGGTGTTATGGTAGAGGTGAACACGAAGGCATACACGAAAAAGGGAATGATGTTCCCGAACGTGAAATATTTCAAGTGGTTGAAAGAGTTGAATATTCCCGTGATGGTAAATTCTGACGCCCATTTGCCCCAGCTGGTAAATGACAATCGGGCGTTGGCATTCGAGTGGTTGCGGGAAGCCGGAATAAAAAGCACGATGCGTTTGCATCAAGGTGCGTGGGTAGAAGTACCAATCGATAATAAGTAGTATAATGAATAAATTTCTGATTCTATTAAGCAGTTTGTTTGCGTTGACTTTCTTCGGTTGTAATAACGATGAAGAGGAGCTCGATTTAATTGATACATTAGAAAATGAGAAGATTGCTATTCACGAGTATCTGAGTCAGGTTACCACGCCTATTCTTTATCTTGAGTATTATAGCGTGCATGGTATGTTGATCGATACGGTTTTTATTTTCAATTACGATAATAGTGGTGTGGTAGCTAAAGATACGGGGTGGGTGTTGATGGATTACGAGAAGTTTTATTTGAATGGAGATAAATTGGATACGACATCTCCCGTACAAGGTGATTCCACGTTTACTTATGTTTTTGGCGGACCGGTACTTTATCGTTATGATACGATCAAGAAATATGATTATGTGGCGGAAGCGTTTCGACATATTAGTGTTGGAAGTATGGGAGGAGAAATGATTGTGCCCTCTATTTTGGCCGGAGATAAGAATAATTATGGGAAACCGTTGCATTATAAGTTAAAGGCACATAAGCTCATTAACGATGTGAAAGTGAATGAATATGAGTTGATTCGAAGTTATATGGGCAATATAGGCGTGGAGAAAGCTTTTGTTGATTTTCCCACGCATGAAATTTCATCTATTGGAGAGCGGGATACAGTTACTTATACGGCTATTTTGGAGAAAGGAACGGGCGATCGGAATATTCAAGTGGGGGATTCTGTTTTGTTGGAAATGGATTATGGTTTGTTGGATGATGTGGGATTACAGAATCGGGTGTTAAGAAGTATGGGACGTGATTCTATTCATTTCTTGTTTAATGAGACTTGGCAGAAAAGTTACCCGGCAGGTTTGATAAAGGGATTACAGCGTTTGCAGGCCGGAGATTCTGCACATATTATTGTTCCTTATGGAATGGCTTACGGGGCAGTGGGTACAACCCGGGAAATCACTTTCCGAGATCGTACTAAATTAAAACAATATTTAATTCCTCCATACTCGACCTTATGGTATTGGGTACGGATTCGTAAAGTGGTTCCACCTAAAACGGAAGAAGAATAGTTTGAAAAATAACAGCTAAATAGAAACGGAAAATGAAAAGTAATTATTTATTTATGGCGCTTGCTTTGTTGGCAAGTGGTTTTGTTGGGTGTTCCGATGATGATGGTGACAACTGGAAGAAAACATTTGAGGATGAGCAGGCTAGGATTAAAGACTTCGTGTATAGTAAGGATTCTGATCCGAAGATCTTCAAGTATCAATATACTTACCTGAAAGAGAATATAGAGGATTACGCTTACTTGTTTAATTATCAGAAAGAAGGGAAGAAAGCAACGTATGGTGATTTCGTTTGGATTAATTACACGCAAAAGAGTTTGACGGGGAGTATTATTGATTCATCAGATCCGAGTATTGCCGTCGGTGCCGGGGTTTCTCCCTATTATGCTTTAGGTGGACCGATATTGGTGCAAATGAATACGGATAAGGATAAATATACAGATCCTCTATCTGATATTTTAATGAACATTCCGGAAGGAACAACGGGAAGTTCGATTGTTTCAAGTATCATGAGTTTGTCTTCTGCTTTAGTTTATCGAGATTATACCGTGGAAAGTATTGTGGAAGAGGATAATCTGTTGGACTATGAGAAAAGTATGATTGGGCGGTATTTTGCAGATAACAACTTAGACGTTTTTAAAGAAGTTCCTTTACACGAGGGAAAGACCGATACGGTTGCTTTGATAGCTAAAACGAAAGAAAATGCGAGCGGAGTTTTTGTTCAAGCAACGGATAGTGTTACCGTGTGGGCGGATGGTCGAATTCTGGATGAGATTAATCCTTCATTGCGTCAGTTTTTGAAAATGGATAGCGATGATGAAGCGAAATGGTATTTACCGGATATGATAAAAGGGATTTCTTTAACCTTACCAGAACTTCGAGTTGGAGAGGAAGCCACTATTCTTTTTTCATCGGGAATGGGATACGGTTATAGAGGATTACGTGATTATGACGGGTCTTATATTGTACCGGCTTATTCAACTTTGTTGTTTAAGGTGAAAATTGTTGATACAAAGGAGAATCCTAAAAAAGATAAATAATTCGTTATCATGAATATTGATTTGGAAAACACTTTGGAGCTTGCGGTGGCATGGGCAAAGGAAGTTGGGGAAGTACAACGCTCCTATTTCAGAAGCGAGCATTTGGAACTTGAAACGAAGTCAACGGTGCATGATGTCGTGACGAAGGTGGACAAACTAAGTGAATCCATGCTGATCGAGCGTATTGGCAAGTGTTTTCCCGGTCATAGTGTGTTGGGGGAAGAAAATGGGGAACATGATGCTCATAGCGATTATTTATGGGTGGTGGACCCTTTGGACGGAACAAATAATTACAGCCAGGGATTACCCGTGTTTTGCGTGTCTATCGGGCTGCAATACCGGGGAGAGACGTTATTGGGAGTCGTGTACGCTCCCTACTTGAACGAGTTGTACACGGCAATCCGGGGTAAAGGGGCTTTTCTAAACAATGCCCCGATCCGTGTTTCCGACAAGACGGAACTCGATCGTTCCGTGCTGGCCACGGGTTTCCCTTACGACAAGGGAATACACCCCGTGAATAATATTGATAATCTAAGTCGTATTCTGCCACATCTGCGAGGAATCCGGCGTATGGGTTCTGCCGCTTACGATCTTTGCGGGGTCGCAGCCGGGTTTCTGGACGGGTATTGGGAATTAGGTCTGAAGCTTTGGGATGTATGTGCCGGAGTTCTTATCGTACAGGAGGCGGGAGGCCATGTTGAACCCTTCCGGGAGGACCGGGGGATTGCCATATTGGCCGGGAATGCAGGGATCGTGGAGAAAATGAAAGAGTATATAAGTTAAAGGGGGGAAAGTTTCTTTAATTTTAGTCTTTAAAATTCGTATAAAATAACTTTACCTCGAAAGTTCTATCTTGGTTCTCATATTTTTGATTTTCTCTCTTCGGATGAGGGAAAGTAGTTGTCTTAGATTGCCTCGTTTGACGGCGGCGAAAGAGTGATGGTCTTTGACTTCGATTTTGCCGATGTCTTCTTTTTTCAAGTTCCCTTTTTGGCAGAGGAAACCGACGATGTCCATTTTGTTGACCTTGTCTTTTTTGCCTTTGCCTATATAGAGGGTGGACCAGAATGGTTCTGCCGGGGCGGGGTATTTACCGACGGGGTGGTAGGTTTCCGGGATTTCGGTTAGGTAATCCGGGCGGGCTTCATCCCTGTCGAGTAGGAGAAAAGCGGTACCGGAGGCATTCATCCGGGCAGTTCGACCGTTACGATGGGTGAAGGATTCCGGCTTTTCGGGGAGGTGATAGTGGATGATGTATTTTATCTCCGGGATGTCCAGACCGCGGGAGGCGAGGTCTGTCGAGATGAAAATGTACGTACTTCCATTGCGGAATTTACACAGCACTCGCTCGCGTTCTTCCTGTTCCATTCCCCCGTGGAAATACTCGTTATTGACGCCTTTATCCCACAGGTAATTACTCACTTCTTCCGCCCGTTCCCGATAGTTACAAAAAATCAGGGTAGGACCTTCCTCTAGATCACGCAGTAGCTTGTAGAGCGTGTCGAGTTTGTTGTTACCTTCGGTGTACACGCTTTTGAGTGTTAACTTGATCGGAGAGGCTCCTTCAAGAAAATCCAACACGAGAGGGGCCCGTAGACCCGTGAATTCCGGTATCTCGATGGCCGATGTTGCAGAGGTTAAGATGCGCTTTTGTAGGTGTGGCAAGTGCGAGAAGATGGTTCCCATATCTTCTTGAAATCCGAATTCCAATGCCTTGTCAAACTCATCGAGAATGATGGTGGAGATTGAGTCCGTGTCAATTGTCCCCCGGGTGATGTGATCGAGTATGCGTCCCGGTGTCCCGATGATCAGCGTGGGCGTGTATGCCAGACTGCGACTCTCCACGTTGATATCATGTCCCCCATAACAACATACCACTTTGAAACCGCTTTTCAGGGAACGGAATACTTGCTCTATCTGCAAGGCCAGTTCTCTTGATGGGGTAAGGATGATGGCCTGTGCTTTCGTGTTATTCGGGTCAAGATTTTCCAATAAGGGTAACAGGAAGGCTAGGGTTTTACCTGATCCGGTGGGAGATAGCAGGATGATGTGATCATTTTCCCGATGAGCTTTCAACGAGGTTTCTTGCATCTCGTTTAACGAGGATATTCCAAGGGATTGTAGGGAAGAAAACGGGACCATTTAGTAATTTTAGATTTAATAATTTTAGATATTAAGATGAAGTGATTGGTGATTCTGTGATTTGTAATCACCTAATCGGGAATTACTGAATCATTAGGCAATTCAGTTTTTTCATGATTTTTGGGCGAGAGAACACGACTTTGGCTTGTCGGTACCCTTCGTCTACGATTTTTTCGATGTTATTGAGGTCGAACATACTGTATCGGCTGATGTGTTTCGGCACGATAACGATGTCGCATAAGCGGGTGTCGATGTTCATGTTGGACAGAATACCCATGTGGAAGGAGCGTTCGGCCAAGTGGACCATGCTTTTGATGTGATTACAGGGCTCCAGAGGGTCGATATGTACGCCGATAACTGTCTCGCATAATTCCCGGATCGGGCGCACGGGTAGGTTCATAAATACCCCGCCGTCCGAGTACTGGTGGTGATTGATGGTGACGGGTACGAATACGATCGGTATGGAACAGGATGCCAGCACGCAGGGTACTACTTTTCCCGTGCTGAAGTGCGTAGGTATACCCAAGTTCATGTTGGTGGCAGTGATCACCAGCGGTATTTGTAGTTCTTCGAAAGTTTCAACATGAATGAACTCAGATAACTTTTTTTCCATTCCGGTCATGGTCATGATTCCGGTTTTGGAGACCAAAGGTCGTGCGAAGTCGAGCAGTTTTCTGTCTTGAAAGAATTTAAG
>DYVS01000200.1:0-10554 GCA_020743075.1 Butyricimonas virosa
AACAAATCGATGTATTCGGTGAATAATAGCATATTACCTTATATGATGTTCAAGGACGAGAATGGAAATGCTCTTTCTCATTCCGTGTTGAATTTTTACGAGCCAGATCGCTTGAATTACGAGAATTTAAGTGGAGTTAGTCTGGATTATATTCCTTTGGAAGATAATCGGGATGGATTCAATAAATCGACACTTCTGAATGCCCGGGTGAATGCCGGAATTGAAATCAAACTGTGGAAGGGCTTGAGTTATAGCGGTCGTTTCCAATACCAACGCAGCGAAGGTAAAGCCGAACAATTTAATGGCCAAGAATCCTTCTCCGTGCGTCGGGAATTAGTGGAATTTGCTCAAGCTGCCACGACAGAGAACGGGGTACCCACGTTCTATTTGCCGGAAACCGGAGGTCATTACACGAATACCTCGACGTATAACACGGACTGGACTGTACGTAACCAGTTAATGTATGATCGGAACTTTGAAGAGAGCGCCTCTCACGTGACCGGTCTTGCCGGAATGGAGGTTCGAGGAACCTTGACCAATAGTCATGGCACCTTCTCTAGGGGATATGACCCGCAGACAATGACGTATAATTCTTATGACGAGGGCGAATTAATAAAAAACGGGATCAAGAATCCGATTTTAAAACAAGGAACGTCTGCCGTGAACAAATTGACAAAGAAACATTTCACGGATAGCGAGACCGAGTATCGTTTTGTCTCTTTCTATGCTAACGGGGCTTATACTTATAATTCCAAGTACACGCTGAATGCCAGCATCCGTGTGGACCAATCAAATCTATTCGGGAGTGATCCGAGTGTTCAATACAAACCGGTATGGTCTGTTGGTGGAGCATGGACCTTGGGACAAGAAAATTTCATGCAGCACATCGGTTGGCTCGATCGCTTGGTGCTTCGTTTTAGCTACGGTTTGGGAGGAAATTCTCCGGATCCGGGGTTGGGGGGACCCTATGATGTATTGGTCGTGACGCAGGATGCCGTCTATCCGGGGAAAGGGTATAACGTGGTGACCCCGGCTAATGATAAGTTGACTTGGGAAAAGACCCGGACAATCAATGTCGGGGTAGATTTTTCCGTGTTACAAGGACGTTTGAACGGAAGCTTGGATGCTTATTTCAAAAAGACAACCGATTTGTTGGGTAACGTGCCATTGAATCCTGTTACGGGTTGGGTGAATGCCTTGGCAAACTTGGGAACGATGACGAATAAGGGATTTGAATTTTCGCTGAATAGTCAGAATATGAGTGGCGTGTTTAACTGGTCAACGAATTTTACCTTGACTTACAATAAAAACACGATTGAAAAGTTATCCGTTGCAAATGCCTTATCTCCTTCCAGCATTATCTATGAAAACTATGTAGAGGGATATGCTGCCGGTAGTTTATTTGCTTATCGCTGGGCAGGTTTGGATAATATGGGAGACCCGCAAGTGTATGATGAAAACGGGGAGAAAGTGAAGCTGACACAGGACCTTACTGATTTGAAATGTATGCGCTATATGGGAACCATGCAGGCTCCCTGGTATGGAGGTTTGACAAACACGTTTAGCTACAAGGGGATAGAATTGTCATGTATGTTTGTCTATAACTTGGGACATAAAATGCGGAATGATGTCAATCAATTTTATACCGGGCGTATCACCTCGAACTTGCACAAGGATTTCGACAAACGATGGCGTCAACCCGGGGATGAAAACATTACGGATATTCCTTCTTACGAGGCGAACTCGAAGACTTCAACTACTCGTCGGGATATAAGTCTCTATCGTTTCTCGGATCAACAGGTGCTGGATGCGTCGTATATAAAATTGCGTAATTTATCCTTGGCCTATGCTTTACCTAGTGGAATCTGTGATCGTCTGTCGGCAGAAAATATCAAGATACGTTTTCAATTATCCAATTTATTCTACTGGGCGGCCAATCATCAAGGTATAGACCCGGAGGCCATGAATCTACGGAATGGCGTGCGGGCAACCCAGTTCGGACCCTCTTGGTCGATTGGATTGACAGTTAATTTTAAGTAATAATATAATGCGAAAAGATATGAAAACGAGATACAATATATTTTTCCTGCTATGGGGTCTTTTGCTTTGCGGGTGTGATGATTTCCTCGATGTGAAACCTAAAGGGAAGGATATTCCGGAAAAGATTGCTCATTATGACGGGTTGTTTAACAACACGATCCTGACAAACCTGATCTTTTCAAAAGTAAATGAAAACGGTTCCATTACCGCACAGCAATCCGAGATATATTTTATTTACATGACGGATGAACTGATCACGGATGAGGCGTCATACGCTAATATGGGACGTTCGGCCCGGGCGGCATACACGTATGATCCGGATATATTCTTAGAAGAAGATTACAGTGCCGAGTGGAGTGCGGCCTATCAGCAGATTTATTTATACAATGTTATCGCCAACGGTGTGATGGATGCCGAGGACGGAACGACCCAGAAGAAAAAGGAACTTTTGGCCGAGGCTAGGGTGGGACGTGCATTCATGCATTTTTATCTGACCCAATTCTTCTGTAAACCTTATCAAGAAGCGACGGCAGCAACTGATCCCGGTGTGCCTGTCGTGACAAAGGCTAATTCAGGGGAGACCTCTTTCTCCCGGGGAACGGTAAAAGACGTGTATGATTTTGTTACCAAAGAATTGGAAGAAGCTTGTCCTGATTTACCGTTACAGACTCAACATCGTCAGCGGGTGTATCGTGCCGCCGGTTATTTCATGTTAGGTAAAGTGTATATGGCAATGGATGAATACGGTAAAGCTTTGAAGGCTTTGGAAATTGCCTACGAGGGAACTCAAAATTCATCCATTATCTTGGAATTGTTTGATTATAACCAAGAGATTTATAATTGGGGTTACACGGGAGCTCCCAATACATGGGGAATGTCGTGTACTTATCCGATCAACTTGAGTGAAGATAATAATGAATTGATATACAACAAACAGGTAAGCATCCTGCCGATTACTTTATTCCTGTATCCCCCGCAAGTGTACGTGAAACCGGAATACATGGCTTTGTACTCGAAGAATGACCATCGGGCGAAGTTTTTCAGTGACAAGGATTATACCGGGGTAACTCAATGGCCTTATTCGAAGAGAGTGTGTCGCTACATGTTTACCGTTTGTGGCGATCTCCCGGATTTGTACTTGATGCTGGCGGAATGTAAGGCCCGTACGGGGGACGAAACAGGGGCGAGAGCGGATTTACTGACACTGAGAGAAAAGAGAATGCCGGCAGCAGAGGCCGCTATTCCGGCGAGCGTGAATAGTAAAGAAAAATTGATCCGTTTCGTGTTGGAGGAAAGAACACGTGAATTCATGATGAGTGGAATGCGCTGGTTCGACATCCGCCGCTTATGGAATGACCCGCTTTTCCAAGATGATAAGAAAAATTATACTCATAAAGTGGGTGAACAAACCTACACGTTGACCGAAGATCGGTTGACTTATCGGATCCCGCCCAAGGTGATGAGCTTTAATAGCGGATGGGTGGATAATAATTAATAGTTAGTCATGACATAAATTGAAATATAATGAAAAGAATAGTATTGATCGAATTCATTTGCTTATTTTGTGGAATACAGCAAATGATGGGGCAGACGGATAGTTACATGGTGAAAGGGAAATTATCCGGGATGAGTGAAGATATAAAAATTATCGTTTTTGACAGGCAGAGCGGGGATTCCAAGTTTGATACCTTGAAAGTGGAGAACGGTGAGTTCGTGTACTCCGGGAAAGCGGATCAACGACAGCAACTGACATTTATGCGTTTATCTCAAAAAGAGCAGGAAGTAAGCCGGGCGAAATGGAAAGGGAAGAGGGGAATGATTTTGTCCGGGAAATTTGATTTGACCTTTTTTGTCAGTCCCGGGACCCAAATTGAGATTCAAGGTGACCAGAAAGATTTTCCTTTCGTGGAGGTGATAAGCGAAGATGAATTTAACCAAGGAATGATGGAATTACAACATCTGAATCTGAAAGAGCTGAAAGAGATAAACGTTCTACACGATGCGTTGAATGATGCCGTGTTGGCCGATGATTCGGTTGCCAAGATGAATGTTTTCGAGCAACAAAATGCTTTGCGGGAACGAATTTCTCAACGTACAACGGAGTGGATTACTTCTCACCCGAACCGGGAATACGCTATGTGGTTATACTTAAATTCCGGTTTGACCAGTAAGACTGCGGGGGAATTGAAACAACAATATGATCGATTTTCAAACGAGGTGCAACAATCTGAGGCCGGAAAGAAACTTGCGGAATTAATTCGGGTTAGAACGGCTTTGGCTCCCGGCGCTCCGGCTCCTGATTTCACGTTGAAGAATATTTACACGGGCGAAGATATTCATTTGGCAGATTACAGGGGGAAATACGTGTTATTGGATTTCTGGGCCTCTTGGTGTGTCCCTTGCCGGAAAAGTCATCCCCATCTGATTCAAATTAATCAAAAATACAAGGGTGAAAATTTTGTTCTTCTGGGAATTGCTTCGGACCGTAAGGATGAAGTCATTAAAAAAGCTGCCCAAGAAGATAAAATAGATTGGCCGCAAATGAATATTTACGAAAAACGGGACCAGCAAAAACAACTCAACGAGATGTATGATATTTCAGCAATTCCGACTAAAATTTTAATAGATCCGGAGGGAAAGATTGTGGTGAAATATGTTGGCGACTCGGCCGGGCTTGATCGAGAATTAGAAAAGATATTCAAGAAATAGTCGAGGGGTAAAATAGGGAATACTAAGCCTTTCATCAATGATTTATCTAAATTGATGAAAGGCTTAGTATTTTCGTGTGATACAGGCGGATGATTTTCTTTTCGATGGTACCCTTGGCAATCAGGCGGTAGATCGTTACCGGAGGAGGTGGTCGATTCGGTAGGTCCGGTCTGAGGCTTGATTATGCACAAAATTGACTGTTAATAGGCTCTTATGTCATAATTCCATGGAAAAATGCGAAGAGATCGGAAACATGTGCTGACGAGTACAATAGCTATTTCATAATGAATAAGTGATTACTACTAGATGAAATACGTAAGATATATTCTTTTTAGATTATAAAAATACTTTATGAACCTTATTATATATAAGGTTCATATAAGGTTTCTATAAGGTATCTATAAGGTTTATGAGGGTATTCATTAGGTAGTGATCAATTTGTAATAAAGAATTTAGATATTAATTGGGATTATTTATCATCAAGAGTATGCTCCACACTTGCTGTTCCTTGACTTGAACGAGTAACAGGAATCAACCTTGAAATTGTTTTTTGATACAGAACTTAAAAGAGTGAGCTGGAGCTTTAGAATGCAATTTGTGTAGAAAAAGTATAAATATTGGATCGTTTTTGTCAGATGGTTGATAATTGTGTTATCTTTGATTGACTTGCTGTAGGAATCAAGTTTAAGATGCGTGTGAAATTTATACTTTTTAGATGAAATTATTAGTTAATCTATGTTCGTATTTGGGATATGGAATGTTGTGGGGAGTTAGTTTTCTGCCTCTACCCGTGATGTATTTGATGACGGACGTGTTGTTCGTTGTTTTGTTTTATGGTGTTCATTATCGTCGGAAAGTGGTCGATATGAATTTGCGGAATTCTTTCCCGGAGAAGAGCGAGGAGGAACGAAAGCGGATTGCCCGGAAGTATTATCGCCATTTGTGTGATACTTTTGCCGAGTTTTATAAATTGTGGCATATCTCGGAGGACGAGATCAAGAGACGCTGTGTCATGGTGAACGTGGATGTGCCACATCGCTATTTCGAGCAAGGACGTAGCGTGATCGCTTTTTCCGGGCATTACGGGAATTGGGAGATGATGTATTCTTATAAGCTGTGGGAGAAGAATGTCGAGTTGGTCCCGATTTATAAACCGATACATAATAAAGTCTTTGATCGGATGACTTGTAAAATTAGGAGCCGCTTCGGGGCCACGCCTTTGGCAAAAGCGGATACGCTACGGGTGATGTTAAGGAATCAACAGGAAGGAAAGATTACGATGACCGGATTTATCGGAGACCAGACGCCTAACCGACGTTCTCTTCATTTTTGGACTCGTTTCCTGAATCAAGATACGGCTGTGCTGGAGGGAACAGAAAGAATCGCCCGAAAGTTGAACCAACCGGTGGTTTTCGTGAATATGCGTAAGGTGAAACGGGGCCATTATCATGCCGAGTTTTACGATTTGTGTTCCGATCCGCAAAGCCTGGAACCGGGGGAATTGACTCGAATGCATATCCGGATGTTGGAACGTTTTATTCGAGAGGAGCCGGCGTATTGGCTGTGGTCTCATCGGCGCTGGAAGCATAAAAGGGTGGTTGTGGCATAAAAAAATCCAGGACTGAAATCCTGGATTTTTTATGAAGTAATGTTTTAATACTATTTCATTGCTTCTTCGATTGAAACCGCAACAGCAACGGTGGCTCCAACCATCGGATTGTTACCCATTCCGAGGAATCCCATCATTTCCACGTGTGCGGGAACAGAGGATGAACCTGCAAACTGTGCGTCTCCGTGCATACGGCCAAGCGTGTCAGTGAACCCGTAACTAGCAGGACCAGCTGCCATGTTGTCCGGGTGAAGGGTACGTCCGGTACCACCACCAGAGGCAACTTAGAAGTATTTTTTTCCGGTTTCCATACACTCTTTCTTGTATGTTCCGGCAACCGGGTGTTGGAAGCGGGTCGGGTTGGTTGAGTTTCCGGTGATGGAAACGTCGACTCCCTCGTGGCGCATGATGGCTACACCCTCCCGAACATCGTCAGCCCCGTAACATCTTACTTGGGCGCGTTCGCCTTTAGAGTATGCTTTTTCTTTTACGATTTTCAATTCTCCGGTGTAGTAGTCGAATTCGGTTTGCACGTAAGTGAAGCCGTTGATACGAGAGATGATCATGGCTGCATCTTTACCCAAGCCGTTCAAGATCACTTTCAACGGTTGTTGACGTACTTTGTTGGCTGATTTTGCAATACCGATAGCTCCTTCTGCCGCGGCGAAAGATTCGTGTCCGGCAAGGAATGCGAAACATTTGGTTTCTTCACGAAGCAACATGGCAGCCAGGTTACCGTGGCCTAAACCCACTTTACGATCGGCAGCGACAGATCCCGGTATACAGAATGACTGCAAACCTTCTCCGATAGCTTCTGCGGCTTCTGCTGCTTTTTTGCATCCTTTTTTGATTGCGATAGCTGCACCGACTACATAAGCCCAAGCCGCATTCTCGAACGCGATGGGTTGAATGTCTTTACACATTTTGTACGGGTCGATCCCTTGGGCATCGCAGATGGCTTTTGCATCCTCGATGTCTTTTATTCCGTAATTATTTAGAACCGCGTTAATTTGATTAATCCGACGGTCGTAACTTTCAAATAAAGCCATAATTCATTTTAGATTTTATGATTTTAGATTTTAGAATTCGAGTTGGTACTTTCAATTTAAAATCTAAAATTTACAATTTACAATTAGTTTATTCTTGACGCGGATCGATGTATTTTACGGCATCCGCGAAACGACCGTATGATCCGGTTGCTTTTTCGACAGCTTCTTTGGGATCAATACCTTTTTTCAACATATCAGTGAATTTACCCAAGTGGATGAACTCGTAACCGATAACCTCTCCGTCTTCGTCAAGTCCCATGCGAGTTACGTATCCCTCGGCCATTTCAAGGTAACGGGTTCCTTTAGCCTTGGTTCCGAACATGGTTCCGACCTGGCTTCTCATGCCCTTACCCAAATCTTCAAGGCTGGCCCCGATGGGAAGTCCGCCTTCCGAGAAAGCGCTTTGGCTACGACCGTAAACGATTTGCAGGAAGAGTTCGCGTATGGCCGTGTTGATAGCATCACAAACGAGATCCGTGTTCAAGGCTTCCAGTAAAGTTTTACCCGGTAAAATCTCGGAGGCCATAGCTGCGGAGTGTGTCATTCCAGAACAACCGATTGTCTCGATCAATGCTTCTTCGATAATCCCGTCCTTGATGTTCAGGGTCAATTTGCAGGCTCCCTGTTGCGGGGCGCACCAGCCGATACCGTGAGTCAATCCTGAAATGTCTTTGATCTCTTTAGAACGAACCCATTTCCCCTCTTCTGGGATAGGTGCCGGACCGTGATTCGGTCCTTTTTTCACAACACACATGTGTTGTACTTCATGTGAGTAAATCATTGTTTTTGTTTTTTGTTGATATATTGTTAAATACCTTGCTTTTGTTTTAAAACCGGGCAAAATTAACACATTTGTTTTGGATAAAAAACATCTTATAAAACATAAAATCGTGCATACGTTTGCATGACAAGGTGTTGTGATATAATGTATTACTGATGGGATTCCGATAGGGAGGAAATAATGATTGTTATGTTTGGCTTTTTGTTGCTTTATGCCTAATTTTGAGGAATAAAATGTAAGAGGATGAAAAAGTTGTTATTTATTTGGCTTGTTGGAGTGTTGGTTTTCTTTTTCGAAAGTTGTAATGAGGCCCGGCAGGCAAAGTACGTGTTCTATTTTATCGGTGACGGCATGGGGGTGAATCAGGTGAACGGGACAGAAATGTATTTGGCCGAACTGGATAGTGTTGTCGGGGTGAAAGGGTTGAATTTTGCCAGTTTCCCGATTCGCAATTATGTAACGACTTATTCTTCTTATAATGGTGTTACTTGTTCTGCTGCCGCTGGAACAGCCTTGGCTACCGGGGAGAAGACAAAGAATAACACGATCGGGATGGATAAGGATCAGAAGGAACCTTTATACAGTGTTGCCGTGCGGGCAAAAGAGGCCGGACGTAAAGTAGGGATTATTACCAGTGTCGGGATGAATCATGCAACTCCGGCAGCGTTTTACGGGCATCAACCTCGGCGGACGATGTATTTCGAGTTGGGGAAAGATGCTATCAGGACCGGGTTTGATTTATATGGCGGTGGAGGTATTATTCAATCCGTATCCCCGAAAGATTCTGCGAATCTTTTTGATTTGTTGCATGAGTCGGGATATTTGGTCGTTCGGGGAAACGAGATGTTTCGGGAAAAAATGGTCGAGTCGTCTAAATTGGTTGTTATTCAAGGCGGTCCCCAGACGACGTTACCATACGCGATAGACCGGGAAGAGGATGACCTCACGTTAAGTCAGATGACAGAAGGGGCGATTGAATTTTTAAACCGGGGAAAGGAGGGCTTTTTCCTGATGGTGGAAGGTGGTTTGATTGATTACGCTTGTCATGTGAATGATGCAGCCACGACTTTTCGAGAAGTGGTAGATTTTGCTGATGCGGTACAAAAAGCATACGAGTTTTATTTGAAACATCCGGACGAGACATTGATCGTGGTTACTGCCGATCACGAGACGGGAGGGATCGTTCTCGGGACTGGCTCGTATCAATTGAATCTTCGGGTATTGGAGAATCAGAGGGTGTCTCTGGAGAAATTGACTCGTGAAATTCGGGAATTACGAGATATGAAGAGTAATCAGGTGGAGTGGGAGAATGTACAGGAAGTTCTGGCGAAGAATTTAGGTTTTTGGAACATGGTGAATTTATCAACGGAAGACGAACAGGCCTTGAAAAATTGTTATCGGGAAACATTCTCGGGCAAGACCGTTGAAATGGTTAAAAATTTGTATTCGGAGAATGAGCCGATCGCTCAATTGTCCATCAATATACTGAATCGTCTTGCCAAGATTAGTTGGGCTAGTGGGGGACATTCGGCAGGTGTTGTTCCGGTATATGCTATCGGTGTTGGTGCGGAACGGTTTAATGGACGTTTGGATAACACGGATATTCCTAAAATAATTAGGGCTTTAGCGAAATACGAATAATAACTTGATTAACATTGTTTGTTTTTTATTAAGTATTGTTGGGTGGCGTGATGTCGTTGAATTTAATTTCTTTATCAGTTTTATTTCGTCAATAAAATTGATAGAATGGAAAAGCGAGAGATTACTGGTGTACAAGGTCAAGTTAACAATATTGAGGTAATATTCAAAGAGTATTACGGCTCTCTTTGTTATTTCGCTTCCCGGTTCTTGAAAGACGAGGAGGTGATAGAGGATCTTGTACAAGATGTTTTTATTACTCTGTTGGAGAAAAAAATGTTTTTCCAATCCGAAGTCCATTTGAAGAACTTCTTGTATTTATCTATTCGAAACTCTTGTTTAAATTATATCCGTAGTACTCGTTCTAAGGATCGATACATTGCTTCATTGGCTTATGAAGAGCAGGCTGAAAATTTTGAGGAAAGTATTATTTTGACTGAAATCCATCGGGAATTGGCTGCTGCTGTTGAGAAATTACCGGAGGAGTGTCGGAAAGTATTTCAGCTTTGTTATTTTCAAGGGTTGGATAATGAAAGTGCCGCACAAGAACTAGGTTTGAGTGTTAACACGGTAAAAGCGCAAAAAGCCCGCGGGAAAAAAATTTTAAGAGAAAATTTGAAAGATATTCTCTCATTGTTAATGCTGCTAAATCCTTTATTCTGAGGGATGATGAGGTATGTGATAATTTAGGAATAAGGAGTAAATCGTATTTTTTTTTGAAAAAATGA
>DYVS01000201.1:0-14019 GCA_020743075.1 Butyricimonas virosa
TCAAATTGTTCTTGTTGCATCTGTTGCTCGCCAACCCAACTTTTGTCTTGTTTTGAAGGAATATTCCGGGCATGCCGGTCATCACTCGCCACTTTTTTCTTCTTTTCTTCACGTTCTCTCATAACCTTCTAATTTATTATTAATCCATGGGACAAACTTCCCATCCTATTTAATCATTATACGCCCTTGCGAATAGAGAGTTACACGCCGTTCTCTCCCCTTAATTCTTTATATAAAAGTTTTGCAAAAAAGAAGAATCTCACATCTTTTTTGTATGTTTGTACCATTAACCCTATTATTCAACATGAAAGCACAACTCTGTATATAGCTACGCTCCTTGTATAGCATTCCGATTGCAGGCCTGCGGCCTGCCGGGAACAGAACACGTTTCCGGGAACAGAGTTAATACCCTATTTTATTTACCAAACATAATCAAGCAATCCACTCGCGTGGAAATAACTTGATATGTGCTATTCAAGTTGAATCATGAATTTTACAAGTAAACAAATCTGGCTTATCAACTACCCTGTAATGATGAGCGTGTTAGTCGAACAACTGATAAATATCACGGATGCCATATTTCTCGGACACGTCGGAGAAACAGAACTAGGAGCCTCCGCCATCGCAGGAATGTACTACCTTTCCCTTTATATACTTGGATTCGGATTCAGTCTTGGCCTACAAGTAATGATTGCCCGTCGGAACGGGGAACAACGTCCCGCGGAAACTGGAAAAGTATTCTTTCAAGGATTACTTTTTCTGACCACGCTCGCCATCACCCTCTTTGGCCTATCGAAAATATTCACCCCGTTCGTTCTACAACGCTTACTAACTTCCTCGGAAATATACGAAGCTGTTATACAATATCTGGACTGGCGGACTTTCGGCCTGCTTTTCGCCTTCCCGATACTGGCCTTCCGGGCATTTTTCGTGGGAATCACCAGAACCCGTATACTATCCGTCTCTGCCATCACTTTAGCAAGCATGAACGTGCTACTAAACTATCTGCTGATTTTCGGTACCGGGAAGATTCCAGCCCTAGGTATATCGGGAGCCGCCATGGCATCCACGATCTCCGAACTGGGAGGATTACTCGTACTGCTCAGCTACACTCGCTTTAAAATAAACAAGCAACATTACGGCCTCTTCGCCATTTTTAACAAACGACTCATGGAACAACTTTTCCGTCTCTCCGTCTGGAGCATGATGCACTCCTTTATCAGCGTGGCTCCTTGGTTCCTTTTCTTTATTCTCATCGAGCATCTCGGTACCACACAACTAGCGATTGCCAATATTATCCGAAGCATCTCCACGATCTTTTTCGTCATCGTGAGTTCCTTTTCCACGACCACGGGATCACTCGTCAGTAATCTGGCGGGAGCCGGGGAAAGAAAACAGATCATGCCCTTGTGTCGGAAAATCATTCGTCTCGGCTACTTACTTGGCATCCCGTTAATCACAATCGCACTGTTATTTCCACACGCAGTCATGGGCATTTACACACCGGACAAACAACTCGTGCAATTAGCCTTCTGGCCCTTTGTCGTTATGCTATCAAACTACCTTCTCTCCCTTCCCGCACATATATTCTGTAACGCCGTGTCGGGAACGGGTGCCACTCGTGCAGCATTTATCTATCAATGTATCACGATCGTCATATACCTCATTTATCTCTTTTGCATCAAGCAGCTCGGAGAAGTCCCGCTAGCAGTGTACTGGACATCGGAACATCTTTACGTACTCCTTCTTTTTCTTTTTTCATGGTTTCATCTAAAAAGAACAAACGAAAGAATCGTGAAACTATAATAAAGAACGAACACGGTCATAATTATTTTCAGACCGTGTTCGTCATACCCAGCACCAAACGGTACTGGTCATTAAAAAAACGCACACGCTCTTTCTCCCCGCTCACCGTGATCAGCGTGGACGAACGCTTCAACGAATTCATCCAGCTTTTCAACCGGTTGAACGTCTCCAAGTCAAAAGATGATATTACGTTCAGTGTGAATGCCTTCAACATACTTAAACGATAATTCGGGCTACCGAAATAACAATAACCCGTATCAAGATTAATATTAGACAGATAAATATACATTTCGTTCCCCGTATCCTCATGTCGTCCTTTAGCCGTAAAACGCTCCAACTTCTCTAGTAGCAGAATCAACTCTTCCTGCAACTCCTTCAGCTCCTCGGGTGTGATCAAGTTAATACTGGCAAAATACAACATATCCGTCACCAGATAATGAAACACCAGATGATCAAGAATATAAAAAGAGGATTTAACACACCGTATCCCGTGTAAAAAGTCCTGTTGAATTCTAGCCAATCGATCGTTAATCACCACTTCCCGGAAAGGCTTCACCGTATCCACGTTGCTATATTGATACAACCATTTAAATAAATAAAAACGCGTGATACCGGGATAATAATAATAAAAAGACTTGGGGAGGGTATTCGTCGAGAAACCGGCCTCCCAGTCCGGCTCGTACTCCGCACAAGCGAATATCTCGACGAAATCCTGCATCATCCGGAAATCCGCATCAAGCGGATTGGCATATTCCACCAATTTCAACTGAAATGAACGACTCTTACATGCGTCCGTCTCCGTCAAATTATCCAGAGAAATTCCCAACTCCTTGGTGATAGTCATAGCCTCCATAAACGTAAACGGGACCTCGCCGCGCAACCGGCGATAAACCGCCTCCCGTTCGATATACAACATGTCGACCAAGGTATTTGTCAACTTAGCCCCTTGCGGAATTTTCTTTCGCAATTCCGTTAGGAAACTTTCATACAGTGAACCATCTTTCATACTTATACACTATTTTCATAAAGAACTCAAGTCAAAAGTATGGAAAATACTCCCAGATCCCCGAAACACAAGAAACATAATACAACTATTTTTGACACGCACCTTATCCATTTCCTCCCTATTCAAACATCCAACATTAGCACACCGTTCCTTCTTTTAAAAATAGCCATTTTTTCTCGCTTCTTTATTCTTCCCCGCAAACAACAAGAACAAAAACAAGAACAACCTGTTATTATTGTAAACCAACCAACATTCACATACAATTATAGGTTACTTGGATTAATAATAATCTTGTACCTTTACATCAACTTAATGAAACAATAATAAATAAACTTAGAAATAACAAACATCGAGTAAAATCAGGTTCATTAAAACCATTTCTTTTTTTTCATAATTTGTTAACTGTGGGATACGTCCCTTGTCTAACTAAAAAACAAAAGCTCGCAAACAGCTGACCGTGAGGGTCCCTAGAGCTATCGGGTCCGCGAAATCTTCAAAACAATAACCCAAATACACACACTATCAAGTCGCGGACCCTCTCTTTTTTAATCACACCATAAAACAAACTTATCAGGTATTTTAACCCGGACAATTACGATCATTCGTCCTGCTCTGACGCTTCAGCCAGTCAAACATGATCTGATAGACCTTTTCCCGGACCTCCTTGCAGGACAGAACCAAATCGTGCAAGCCACCCAAGACTGACACGATCTCCACCTGTCCCCGGATATTCCGTGCTATCTGCTGAATGTCCCTCACGTTCAATATAGCATCGCGGGACTGCACTTGTTCCTCGTCCGAGAAATTCGAGACAGACCTCTCTGAATGTAAAACCAGTACAGGTTTTCGTACTTCAAAAGGTTGCCTCAATTCCCGTTGTGCTTTATGAATAGCCCGAACCCATCCCAAATTAATCCGGGGGGCAACATGCGGTTTCCAAGCCAAGTCATATTCCCACTCCCCCCGACTCCCCCGGTGCAGGAATTTACCATATTGCTCCGTGAATCCCCCGGCAATCTTTATCCCCGGGAAAAAACCTCCCACGAAGGAAACAAACGGGATGCACTTCTTCACGAACCAACTTTTATTAAAATCAAAGAAAGGACTGTTCAACATGATCCCGTCAAAAAGGGATGTATCCCCATGTTCTTTAGCGTAAAGCGTGGCAATCAACCCGCCCGTGGAATGTCCTAACAAAACGGTTGTCCGGCTTCCCTCCACCCGGATCACCTGCAAAGCAAGCGTGATTTCCTCGAAATAAGCCCGAATATCCCGGATGTCATTAAACTTTTGATGAGATAACCACGAACGCCCGTATTTTCGCAAATCCAGTGCATAAAAATGGTATCCCCGTTCATTCAAACCCCAAGCCATCTCCCGCTGGAAAAAATAATCATTAAAACCATGAATATAAAGCACCGCCCTACCGTTTCCCGCATCCGACAAGCGGCGAACAAGCGTGGCAACCGCTCGTCCCTCGTAATCATCCCGCAAAGGAATCGTCATTCGTTGAAACCCCTCTCCCAATATATCTTCCTCATAAAAAGTGTCCATACACGTGCCTGTTTTTTTATTCTTCCGACCGGACAATCACCTACCAATATACCCCATGAACCCAGTCACTTCGCCATCGAAATTAAGTATAAATTTTCATACTTCTATACATTTACCTATGTTTTCAATATATCCCGCTACCCGGTAATCTCGAACTTAACGTACCCGGCCATGATTTGCACAATTTCCCGATTCGCTATTTTATGCACGATCATCTCCTCGAACAAAGTGCCGCTATGAATAACAAACACCTCCTCCCCCCTCTCTCTATATTTCTTTACCATCCGACCTAAATTGCTCATATAACAAATATACTCCACAACAGTATGGACATCCAATCAAAAACGACTTAAAAATCAATTTTATCGAAGGTGAATGCAAGAAGAATGCAAGCTGAATGCTCCTTGGTCTAAATGAACTATAAGGTAACACTCTATGGAGATTACGGAAAAGATTAGGCAACCTATACCGAACCCGGTCTCAGTGAACGACCATGATTTCACCACGTTCCCCTCCGCATCAAAATAAATATCATGGCACGTTTATACACGCCTGAACTTTTCTCCACACCACCAAGCCTAACTTAGAATAAAAACTAAGGGAAATCCTACGGAGAACCTAGGGAAATAATCCCCCTTATTCGAAGCTCATTCGAAGGTTATTCGTGGCTCATACATCACGGGATGTCTAAGCTCTGAGTAAGCATCGAATAATCTCTGAATATGTGGTATTATTTGGGTTAAATTACTTCTTTATCTGGGTTGAATTAGAGTAATATCACGGAAGTAAATTTACATGAATTACCATTAGACTAGCTCCACTTCGTGCACGTCTCGAGAAACACTATCAAAATTATTGGGATTTACACACTTTTTGGTACACTATCCTTTTTGGTACACTATCTCCTATCATCAAACAAGAACCCCTGATTGTCAGAATAACAATCTGATTTTCAACAAAAAAGGCGACTACTCTCGTAATCGCCTTCGGTGATCCAGCTGGGACTCGAACCCAGGACCCCAACATTAAAAGTGTTGTGCTCTACCGGCTGAGCTACTGAATCCTTTAATTGCATTTCTTAATTGCGGTTGCAAAGGTATATCTTTTTGTTTCTCTCACAAATTTATTTCGAATTATTTTCACGTATTTTTCGCATGAAAAGAGTAAAAACTTCATTATGATTTAATTGTGTTTCTCATTTTTCTATCATAAATACGAACAAAAGATTGGAATTGTCAGCATATTTTACTTGTTTTACCAAATAATTACAAAAAAATCATTCATGAATACACCCAAAATTTTGTTTTCTCTATTCCTGTTAGTGTTCCTATTGGGTTCCTGCGAGAAAGATAACGATCACTCGGAAGAAAATGAATTAGCCACACGGATGAATCAATTTATCCAGAATAATCTATCCACGTTCTATTTGTGGTATGACGAAATACCGAATATTAAACCGAGATCAGAAAAAGACCCGAAAGTATATTTCCAGGCTCTTCTTTCCTCCAAAGACAAATGGTCCTTGATCACGGATGACGCTGATGGACTTTTAGAAGATTTGGCAGGGACAGGAGAAACTTACGGTTACGGGCTTGCTTACAGACAATTCACAAACAGCAGTGAATGTTTCGCCATCGTCCAATATGTCTATCCCGGTTCTCCTGCCGCCGAAAAACTGAAACGAGGAGATATCATCGTAAAACTAAACTCACAAACTCTCACGCAAGATGATCTCAACAAACTCACCCTCCCCGGAACACTCAACCTGGGTATGGGGAAACGAGTAGGGGACGCCATAGGTCCCACGGGCCAAACAGTCACTATCACCTCACGGAAGATGAACACAGATCCCGTTCTTATCACCAAACTCTTCGAACGGGGAAATCACAAAATCGGTTACCTCATGTACACCCACTTCTCGAAAACATTTAACTCCAGCATCATAAAAGCATTCAACGAGTTCAAGGAAGCCGGAATCACCGATCTTGTACTCGACCTCAGATATAATCACGGAGGTGATGATGACGCATCCACATTTTTGTGCAGTGCGATTGTTCCCAAAGAAAAGGCCGTAGCAGGTACACTTCTTTCCAAAGAAACATGGAATTCCTCCTGCCAAAAGATATTCGAGAGTGATCCCCAATACGCTGACTTACTTAACAGGTTTTTCGTGGAAACCAACTGTAACCTGGATTTACCTTCCTCCAAAATATATGTATTAACCACTCGCGAAACAGCTTCCGCCTCCGAATACACGATTGCCTGCCTGAAAGCCTTTATGGACGTCGAACTCGTGGGAACCCAAACTTACGGAAAATATGTCACCATGTACTCGTTCTCCCCGCAATACGAAGAGAACGGGAAAATGGTTGCCGACAAGGAATTAGCCAACTGGTTAATATTCCCGGTATGCTCTCGATTCACCAATATCGACGGGTACCCGAACTCCCTAGAAGGCATGCCCACCCAGCACGAAGTCAAAGAGGACCTTTTTAACGGCATCGAACTAGGCGATGAAAACGAACCTCTACTGGCAGAGGCTTTAGCTTTGATTTCCGGAACACGAAGAACACAGGCAAAAGGCAGAAGCGTTGAAACAGCGCCCACCTTCAACATGCTCCCGAAATCATTCAATGATGTCAAAAGCAACCGGATAATTCACCTAAAATAATTATTACTATATAGCTATTATCTAGAAAAAGTTTCATAACTTGTGATGGCGTTTATACAGTTTAAATCACAACCATGTTTATCAGAAAATCGGAGAAAAAAGGAATTATTACACTGGGCATCCTTACCATGGCATTATTCGTGCTGCCACAGACCATTCACAAGAGCGAATGCCCGGTTTTCTTAATCCCCTATTCCCGACTTTCTGATACAACACAACCCGTTCCCCTCAAACACCATGTAATAGAACTCAATTCAGCAGATAGCACAATCTTGGTCGGCATCCGTGGCATTGGACCGTACTACGCAAAAAAAATCCTACGTTACCGAGAACAACTAGGCGGTTTCCACTCTACACGTCAGCTCGGGGAAATTAAATTTCAATACTTAAACATAGATTCATTACTCCCCTATTTCTCCGTGAATCCCGCACTGATCCGGAAAAAAGAATTGGACACCATGAGCTTTAAATCCGTTCTACATCACCCCTATCTCGCGTATGAAGATGTACAACTCATCTTCAACGCCAAACGAAAATTCGGTAAAGTCAACTACTCCATCCTAGAATCCCAAAAAATTTTACCGTTATTTAAACTCAAAAAAATAAAACCTTACTTCAAATAATTTTGTATAACTTTGTATAGAACTATACATGATAGCCTGTCGTAAATAATTTACAACACTATCATTTACGATGCAAACAACACACATAACTTATAACGTATGAAAAAAGTATTTATAACACTAGCAATTATTATCGTGCTAATTATTGTCACGCTGATGGTTATACCCGTCTTTTTCAAAAGTGACATTCTACGATTAATCGAGGAGAAATCCTCAAAATACATTCAGGTCGAGCTGGCTATCGGGGACGTGCATCTAAGCATGTTCAAGAATTTCCCGAACTTAAGTGTTTCCCTGGATAACGTGGTCATTTCCAAACAAGAAACGAACACACGGGACACCTTAATCAATATTCCTCTTTTCGAGGCTTCCGTAAATTTACGTTCCTTAATTTCCGGTAAAGAAATCATAATCAATAACATTTTATTAAAAGATTGTGATTTTATGCCCAAAGTCAATGCCGAAGGAAAAGCCAACTGGGACATCATGGTTCCCACCGACACGACTGAGGTGAAAACAGAAGAAACACCAGCGGAAACCGCAGAAGAATCCGGCTCGGAAACCGCCATCGCTTTCAATAATATCGAAGTACGCAATTTGATGTTAAACTACCAAGACGAGCAAGCACAGACGTTTGCACGGGTTGATGCCGTGAACATGGCATTGCAAGGAAATTTTTCCGAAACGAACACCATACTAAACGTGTTATTGGAACTAAAAAACATATATTTGCGTCAAGGTAAGAGCATGTGGGTAAACAACACCGATTTCAACTGGCAAGCTGAAATCGCTGCCAACTTGAAAGAACTCCAATTCGACATCAAGAAAAATGATATGTCATTGAATGACTTGAAACTGGATTTAACCGGGAATATTGATATTGATGACGACAAATACACGATGGACTTGAGCCTAAACGCACCCGATACGAAATTTGAAAGCCTGTTAGCGTTAATTCCCAAGGATTTCCAAAAAGAAATCGAGGGAGTCAAAACTTCCGGAGAATTCCAACTCAGCTTGTCTGCAAAAGGGGAATATTACGAGAACCACCTTCCTGCTTTCGATCTACGCTTCAATATTTTGAACGCAAATTTGAAGTACCCGGATCTTCCCGAATCGGTGGAAAAAATCAATCTGAAACTGGCAGTAACCAACCCTGGCGGAACCATCGCGCAAACCAAGGCAGATTTAAGTACTTTGACATTCACGGTTGCCAACAACCCGTTCAGCATGAACCTGCTTGTGGTCAACCCGGACGATCCGACATTAAAGGGAGGCATGAAAGGCGTTATCAACTTCGAGAGTTTGAAAAAAGCCTTACCGTTAAAAGATATCACTCTAAACGGTATCTTAACAACCGATCTTTCTTTTGATGGAAAATATCAGTATATCGAGAAAGAACAATACGAAAAATTCACGGCAAACGGTAAGATCGCCCTACAAAACGTGTTATTCAAGAACGCAGACTTCCCTGCCGGAATTTCTGTTCCGTCCGGAGAGGTAACCATCACTCCCGCCCGGCTGAACTTGAAAGACCTGAAAGTAAAAATCAACTCTTCAGACTTTGCCTTAGCCGGTTACCTTGCCAACTACCTGCCCTACGTGTTTAAGGACCAGACCTTAAAAGGTAACTTCACCTTGAATTCAAACAAAATAGATTTGAATGAATTCATGGCAAACATGACGACTCCCGAGACCGACACGACGCAGGCTACAACAACACAAAGTTCTACCCCGACAGAAGAAACATCAAGCGTGTTGGCTATTCCCAAAAACATCGAACTGGCCTTCGGTACGAATATCAAAGAAATCTTGTTCGACAGCCTCGTGATAAACTCCGTCAAAGGAAATATCGAAACATCCGGCGGTGTCGCCACGCTAAAGAACCTAAGCATGGATATGCTGAACGGCAACTTGATCATGAACGGGGCCTACAACACGGCAAACCCGGCCAAGCCTTCCGTAGACTTAAATTTGCGGATCAGCGACATTGACATTCACTCGGCATACAACGCTTTCTCGTTCATCAAACAAAGCCTGCCGATTGCCATGAACTGCAATGGTAAAATATCCGCTACCATGAAATTCAGCTCGGATCTAGACAAAGAAATGAGCCCGATCATGACAACGGCCAATGGTGGCGGTAGCCTCTCAACCAAAGGATTTGTTCTGAATAATAATCCAGCCATGACCCAATTGGCCAATCTGCTGAAAAATGACGAGTTAAGCCGTTTGAGCATTTCCAACTTGAAAATAGACTTTAAAATTGAACAAGGAAACATTATCGTGGAACCGTTTACCACGAATATCGCTGGTAACCCGACCACCTTCTCCGGTAGCCAAACCGTTGATGGCAAGATGGATTATACGATGTCCATGAATATTGCCCGGAAATATTTCGGAAAAGACATCGACAACGTGCTGAAAGCCATCCCCGGCGCCAACAACATTCAATCACTGGACGTTGATGTCAAACTTGGCGGTACACTGGATAAACCGACAATTACTCCCGATTTATCCAAAGCATTGAAGAAAATAGAAAAAGAAGCCGGTAAAGAATTAAAAAACAACCTATTGAAAGGCTTGGATAAACTATTCAAATAAAAGAAATGGAGGAGCGTTAAAAACATTCAAAAAAAGCAATTCTAAAAAGAATTACCACGCTCCTCCTATATATTTTTCCATCAACATCTCTTGATGCTGGTTGTGAATATCCCCGGCATAATAATCAGCCAAAGCGGCATCACACAATTTTCGGGCACCCATCATAGCCTCTTTACCGTAGAATCCGGCAAATGAAAGTATATTCACCTGCACCTTTCCACCTTTTTCTTTAAACCGCTCGCAATACCGTATAATATCCTTCGCATAAAACGGATACCGTTCCGGATGCGCCAGCACAGGACAAAATCCCCGTCCCTGTAAACCAAATAATATATCATCCACGTAATTGGAAGGCCCGACAAAACTATGCTCAACCAACACTTCTCCCCGGTTCGATGCCATGATTTCCCCCCTTTCCAACAACTCCAGCATAAACTCCCCCATCCGGTATTCCGCCCCGGAATCCACCTCTACACGCACCCCCTCTTTCCGCAAACGGGACTTCAACACGAACAACATACTCTCCACATCTTTTGGTGTATTTATCATAGCCGGGTAAACCACGTGGGGCGTACACGTCAACCGTTTCAATCCCACCCGTTCCATTCGTTTCACGATCATCACAGCCTCATCCATCGTCTTCACCCCATCATCCAAACCGGGTAAAACGTGAGCATGTATATCATCTTGATACTCGAAAAAATATCGTTTACATCTATTAAAAAACAACATGATCAAGAAGTTTTACGATCCGTATTTCCGTTACCGTAACTGTATTGATAGCCGTATACATAACCGTATCCGTACCCACCCGATTCAACCTTTACCCCGTTAAGAACAACTCCTAAATCCGATAGACGCTTATCTTTTTCCAGCTCGGATAAAAGTCTTAACGATTCCTTTCTCAATACATTAGCCCGCACCACATAAACACAGGCATCCGCCAACTTACTCAGAGTAAAACCTTCTGCCAGCACACCCAGAGGCGGTGTATCCAGAATAATACAAGAATACTTCCCTCTCAGATATTCCAACAACTCCTGCATCCGTGGACTAGCTATCAATTGTATCGGATTAGGCGGTATAACTCCCCCGAACAAAACGTGTAACTCCTCGTTAACCCGCCAGATTAATTGCTCCGGAGTATCACACAATCCCGCCAAATAGGCGGACAATCCCTCCTGTCGATCGAAATCAAGAAAACTATGCAAACTGGGATTCCGCAAGTCACATCCGACAACAATCACCCGCTTACCTGCCTTGGCATACGCATTGGCCAGATGAGTCGCAACCATAGATTTTCCTTCTCCGGGAATGGTAGAGGTCACCATAATCACCGGGGACTTTTGTTGTTTAAGGATATAATTCAATTTCTCCCGGATCAACTGCATTGATTCCGATTGCATAAAATCCTCTTCTCCAACTTTTACCTTTCCATTCCCGACCTCCGGGAAGGTCCCCAGCAAAGGCAAACGAACCACTCGTTCGAGATCCTCAACACTCCTCACTTTCGAATCCAACATATCTATTCCCAGAATAATCCCCACGGGTATACACACGCCCAACATACACCCCAACAACAAAATCAACGATTTCTTCGGGCTTACAGGCCCCTCCCCCGCATCCGGATCTTCGATAATCTTCGCTGTCGGTACATAAACAAGTTTCGCAATTTCCGCCTCTTCCCGCTTTTGCATCAGAAAAAGAAACAAATTCTCCTTCAACTCCTGCTGGCGGGCTATTGCCCGGTATTGTTTCTCTTGCGTGGGTACCGAAATCAATCGTTCATCCACCGAAAGAGTTTCCCGCTCCAAACCCTTGATCTTTATAATCAATCCCTTCTCCACGTTTCCGATGGCCTCCCGGATGCTACTCTTCACCCCTCGCAACTGCATGTCCAACCCCGTCACGATCGGGTTATTCTCCCGGGCACTCAACAATAATTTCTCTCGCCTCAATATCATTTCATTGTAACGAGAAAGAGCATTATTCAACCCGTCATCCGTCAATCCCATATTTTCCGGTAACAACGCAAACTCCCCACCCTCGTTCTTTTCCGTCAGTAACCGAATACTCCTCACCACGTCCAACTCCGTCTGGGCCTTTAGTAACTCCATTCCGGCCAGTTTTTTCCTTTCCATGGCAAAAGCCGCATCAGATGTCAGATCCGTCAGCTTATTCGTACGCTTAAAATGTTCGGCATCATTCTCTATCGTCCCCAGTTCCCCGTTTATCACCTGCAAGCGAGCATTAATAAACTCCACCGTCTTGGCCGAGACCTGTTGTTTATCCGTCACCCCGTTCCGGTTATAGCGATCCACCAAAGCATATATCAACTCGACACCCCGCCCCGGAACCGGGTCTTTCAACGCAATTCGCACGGCATTCGTATTTTTTTCCAGCGGTGTGATGCTCAAACTTTTATAAAAAGCCTTCGTGGCTGTTTCATAAGAATCCAAGTTGATCCGGACTTCCCGTAATTCTCTCCCCATATATTCCTCGTTCTTTTCCACAGAGATACAGTAATCCCCCATAGAAATACTCTCCGAAAAATGTCCTCGCCGAATCACCTCCCCCTTCGGGTCGGTCACGACAACCTCGTCATTTGCCGACAAAAGAATATACAGACAAGTATCCTTTATACCTTCCGGGTGATCAACCAATACCTTCACGGGAGAATCATTATAAAGTTCATGATCCCGGAAAAAACATTCTTGAGTATAACGTATATTTAACTCCAAATCCCGAACCACCTCCCGCATCAAATTCTTCGACTGCAATTCCACCATTTCGTTCTCCACGTACACATCCCCCGCCCGAGACAACCCCAACTCCTTCATCATCACGTTCGTTCCCAACTCTCCCTTTTTCGTGTCACTAATCATCACCTTCCCGTGAATATCATACACTGGCGTACTGATCAAACAATAAAATAGTGCCGCCGCCAAACACAGCGGCACCGAGATGATAAACCAACGCCACCGGACTAGAATCTTATAAAACAACTTACCCAAGTCAATGACATCTTCCTGATCAGACTGTATTTCTCTACTGACATTCTCGTTCATAAAATTGTTACTTTATAGATTCATAAATAGTTGCAACCAGCTTTTCCGGTCATCATCTTATTATTAAAGCCAACACGGCTACGAAAGTGGATACACTTGATAATATATAAGGTAAGAAAGTTCCTGCGTTGCCTCCCACGATTCGCCCCCGGCTCGGTTCAACGTACACCACGTCATTTTGCTGCAAATAGAAAAACGGGGAATGTAACAACTCACTCGAAGTTAGATCGACACGGGAAAACACCTTTTCATTCCCATCCTCCCGCATCACCAAAACGTTCTTTCTCTTGGCATTAATTTGCAAATCACCCGCCATTCCCAAGGCATCAAGAATAGAGATTCGCTCGCTGTTCACCTTGTAACTCCCGGGATTACGCACCTCACCCAAAACAGTCACCTTAAAATTCAGGAATTGAATCGTCACGATCGGGTTCTTCAAATAACCGGACAACTTCTCCTTTAACATATCAGCCAATTCATTACGAGAAATCCCATCCACCTGCAACTTACCTAAAACAGGAAAATCAACATATCCCTCTTTATCAACTAGGTATCCTAAAGCTGCTTGCTGGTTCCCCGAAGTAACTTCTTTCCCTAAACCGATCATCGGGGTATTGAATGGTAAGGCAGCCTCAATGTCATCACACGACACGATAATCGACAATAAATCATCAACATGAATCACGG
>DYVS01000202.1:0-8471 GCA_020743075.1 Butyricimonas virosa
TATCGGATATAACGAAGCGGATGAAGGACAATTCGATGCACCACAAGAAACGAATTGTTTGCATGGAGCCGCCATGATGATAAAACGAGAAGTGATCGAACGGGTCGGGAGGATGCCGGAAATCTACTTTCTCTATTATGAAGAAATGGACTGGTGTACACAAATATCAAGACAAGGGTATCAGTTATGGTACGAACCTCATTGCACCATATACCACAAAGAAAGTCGCAGTACCGGTAAAGATTCCCCTCTAAAAACATATTACCTCACCCGAAATCGCCTATTATACACTTGGCGCAACCGACAAGGAGGAGCTTTATATATATCTATATTATATCAGGTTTTAATAGCCAATTCTAAAAATATAACGATGCATCTACTACACGGCAGATCATTGCAGGCAAAGGCCATTCTCGACGGGTGTAGGGATTTTTTTCGATTAAAACATAAAAGAAAAAATATATGAATATTCAGGAAGCGTTATACATATTCGAGTATATCTGTTGGATTCTTGCAAGTATTGCTGTTGCATATCCACTAATTTATTCTCTTGCCTCTTTAGGAACAAGAAAATCATATTACCCGACAGCCAATAAACTGCACAAATTCGCTATCTTATTCCCCGCATATAAAGAGGACCGGGTTATCATTCCGGTCGTGGAGTCTTTCCTACAACAACACTACCCGCAAGAGTTGTATAACGTGATTGTCGTATCGGATCATATGCAGAATCCAACAAACGAACGGTTGTCTCAACTCCCGATTACACTACTCCAAGCGAACTATGAAAACAGTTCGAAAGCGAAAGCATTGAATTTCGCCATGAACCATTTCGGACGAGATGAATTTGATGCTGTTGTTATTCTAGATGCGGATAACGTTGTCGATTCAAACTTCTTGACAGAGATCAACAAAGTCTTTGACGCCGGAGTACAGGCTATACAAGCACACCGGACCGCCAAGAATCGGAACACGGATATTGCCGTTCTAGACGGACTTAGTGAAGAGGTTAACAACTCTATTTTTCGGCGCGGACACGTAAGATTGGGAATATCTTCTGCCTTGATCGGTTCGGGTATGATATTCAACTATCAATGGTTTCATGACAACGTAAAACACCTCATCACCACAGGGGAAGATAAAGAATTAGAAGTTTTATTGCTTAAACAGAGGATATTTATTGAATTTCTAGACGAAGTATACGTGTATGATGAAAAGACACAAGGAAAGAAAGGATTTTACAACCAACGTCGTCGCTGGCTAGCCACTCAATTTGCTCAATGGGAACGAGTTTTCAAAGATCTTCCCCGGGCAATCTTGTCCGGGAATCTTGATTACAGTGATAAACTGATTCAATGGATGTTCCCCCCCCGTCTTATCCTATTCGGAGGAATCATCGTGATGGGAAGTATCATGCAAATCATTGATTGGCCACTTGCCCTAAAATGGTGGGCTTTATTTCTTATCATGGGAGTCACATTGTGTCTCGCCATTCCAGACAAACTAGTGGATGATCGATTCAAGAAATCAATCAACAAGCTACCCTTATTATTTATCATGATGGTGGTGAATTTATTTCGGATGAAGGGAATGAACAAAAAGTTCGTGAACACGGAAAAGAATGGTTCCTCAACTTTATAAAAATGAACCTATGAAAATAGCCATTGAAGCACAACGCATTTTTCGCACGAATAAACACGGGATGGATTTTGTCGCTCTCGAAACAATTCGAGAATTACAAAAGATAGATCATACCCATGAATATTACATCCTGATTGCCCCAGGAGAGGATCATTGTCTGGAAGAATCAACTAATTTCCATATTGTAGAAATAAAATGCCCGACCTATCCGCTATGGGAGCAGGTAGCCCTACCACTAGCCATTCGCAAGATAAAACCGGATATAGTACATTGTACGAGTAACACAGCTCCATTATTCTGTCCGGCACAGCTTGTCCTCACGTTACATGATATTATATTTTTAGAGAAAAGGGTACACAATAATAAGTCCATGTACCAAAACATGGGGTGGTACTATCGTCGTTTTGTTGTTCCCCGGATACTAAAAAAATGCAAACGGATTATTACCGTGTCCCAATTCGAATGTAATCGGATTCGGGAAACATTACATCTGCCGGAAGAACAAATTATCGCCATTCACAATGGTTTCAGTAAACGTTTCCATGCACTAGACTCGGTTTATGACACCACGAAAAAATACCTCCCTACCAAAGAATATTTATTTTTCTTGGGAAATACCGATCCTAAAAAAAATACGTCAGGCACATTAAAGGCGTATAGCATGTATTTACAACAATCTGCCAACCCGTTACCCCTGTTAATTGCTGACTTAAAAAAAGAAGTTATCCATCAAATATTAAAACAGGAGGGAATAGAAAATATCAACGATATGCTCTATTCTCCGGGATATATCACCCATTCTGATTTGCCTGCCATATACAATGGCGCCCGGACTTTCCTCTACACTTCCCTACGGGAAAGTTTTGGGATTCCTCTTTTGGAAGCCATGGCATGTGGTACCCCAGTCATTACTTCTAATACCTCTGCCATCCCGGAAATTGCGGGAAACGGAGCGATATTAGTTGATCCGCTAGACGCTAATGCCATCGCCAAGGAATTACTCAAACTAGATACCGATTCCTCTTACCGGAATCAACAAATTGCATACGGCTTGGAAAGAAGTAAACAATTCTCTTGGCAACACACGGCAGAGCAATTACTGAAAATATATGAATCTATACACTAAAAAAGAACGTTATGAATGAATATATCTCTATTATCAGCTCGTTGATTATATTTCTATTTCCGTACTTGGGACGTAGATGGTTTAATCCCCAATTATTAAGTTCAACGGTAGTCAGCTTGGGATTATTGGGAACTTTTGGAGGTATCATATACGGCCTGTGGGTTTTCAGTGTCGAGCAAATCGACTCATCCATTCCGCAATTATTGGAAGGATTAAAAACTGCCTTTTTAACTTCTATCGCAGGTATGTTAGCCTCGTTAATACTCAAGCTCGTACCCGGTTTTTACGGGATCAGAAAAGAAGAGAAACAGGAAGAAGAGATCACAGACAAACAATTACTCCTAGTACTTGAAAATATTGAAAAAAATACACGACCGACAGTCTCACTAGAATTGCTCCAAGAGATCAAATCTTCAAACGAACAGTTCAAGAATAATTTTCAATTCCTAAATGACAATCTACAAAACATGGTTGCCAGAGAGTTGCATTTCAACACGGAAACACTTGCAAATTCTCTCCAAACGGTTATATCCAATTTAGACAATAGGGTTTCAGAACAAATTAATCAAACCATCTTAAAGATATACGATATACTAGAACAACAATTACAGCATATCATACATTCCCAAGAATTTAACCAAACAATACAGGAACAACTTCAAGACACTCTTTCTAAATTACAAGAAACAATACAGAACATCGAAACCTTCTTGGGAAAATCCAATAATCTAAACATGAAACAAAATCATGTTTTCATGGAGCAAGTGACCTCATTCGGTGAATTTATCAAAGGTTCGGAACAACAAATGAGCTCTCAATTAAACCGCATGGAAGAAAAGTATGAAAGGGAATTAACCGAACTGGAAAAATTTACCAAGACGTTAATGACGATTATCAAGAAATTATCACAAGACCACGATACGCTGTACAAAAAAACAAATGACGTGGAATGAATATACAATTGTGTATTATGAAAATATTCAAATCATCGAAAGAAGAAAACCAATGGATGTCAATTTCAGACTTGATGTCTGTACTTATGATGATCTTTCTTTTCATTTCTATCGTGTATATGAGAAGTGTGAATCTCGAAAAAAATAAAATAACTTCTATCGCCCGAACCTATGAAACCACACAGGTTGAAATCACGAACGATTTAAAAAAGGAGTTTACGAAGAATCTGCAAATCTGGAATGCCGTATTCGATTCCTTAACGCTTTCTATCCGTTTTGAGAATCCCGAAATCCTATTTAAGGTCGGAAGTGCCGAGTTAAACGATCATTTCAAAAGCATACTGGATAGCTTCTTTCCTCGGTTCATACAGATTCTAACCGATCCCAAGTACAAGGACGATATTGAAGAGATTCGTATAGAAGGACACACGTCCAGCGAATGGACCGGAGAATCCTCTCCCTGTCAAGCTTATTTCAACAACATGGAACTTTCACAGGACAGGACTCGCAAGGTTTTAGAGTATGTTCTTTCACAGATAAAAGATGAACGACTACTCCACTGGACTAAAAGTAAACTTACCGCCAACGGTTTATCTTCCAGTCATCTAATCTATAATCCGAATCAAACGGAGAACAAAGAACGTTCCCGACGGGTTGAATTCAAAATAAAAACAAATGCAGAACAACAAATCATTAGAATTTTAGAACAAAGTAAGGAGTAAAAATTGAGGGGCAATTCTCGAAAGATTAAATTGATAAATATCCAAATAATGATTGATAGACTTAAAACAATAATAAAAGGAAACGACCACATTAGAAAACTCATCCTGTGGTCAATCACACCTACCACTAATCCTCGTCCCCGCTTTTGGATCAAATGTTTTATAAACCCTTTTATACACCAAAAAGGGAAAGGAGCAATCATTCGAAGAAGAAGCTCACGCATTGATGTATTTCCATGGAATCAGTTTATTGTAGGTAAAAATAGTCTTATCGAAGACTTCACAACCATAAACAATGGAGCCGGGCATGTCATTATCGGGGATAACGCCCGTGTCGGAATTGGTTCTGTCATTATAGGTCCTGTACGTCTGGGAGATAAAGTCGGATTAGGTCAACATGTTTTTATTTCAGGTTTCAACCACGGGTATGAAGATGGGGAGCGAGATTCTAATGAACAGCCACTAGTAAAAAAAGAGATTATTATCGAAGATGAATCTCATATCGGAGCTAATGCTGTCATTGTTGCAGGAGTCCACATCGGTAAAAGATGCCAAATTGGTGCAGGAAGCGTTGTTACGAAGAATATCCCGGATTATTCTGTTGCCGTGGGTAACCCAGCCAAGATTATCAAACAATACAATTTTCAGAAAAGAGTATGGGAAAATACAAATAATAAAACAATGAACCAATGAGAACTCGTACACCCAAAGACAGATGGGACCTGTCCATCCACAAACATGATCGGGTATTAGAAATCGGTTCTGGGCATAATCCCCTCCATCGTTCTAATGTTATTGTTGATAAATATGTAGATAATAATGCTCACCGATGTGGAGATATAAAAATTTTCCCTCATCAATATTTTGTACATGCAGATGGAGAACACCTACCCTTCAAAGACAAAGAATTTGACTACGTGATCTGTAATCAAGTTTTGGAGCATGTAGACAACCCTAAACTATTTATTCAAGAGATTTGCAGAGTCAGTCGACGCGGATACATTGAAACTCCAAGTCTCATAGGAGAATTTCTATTCCCGAAAGAATCACATCAATGGGTCATTCTTGACATCAATGATAAACTAGTTTTATATAAAAAAGAACTCATGCCCGGAAATTATATAAATAATTATGGAGAACTATTTCTTAATTACTTACCCTATCAATCATTACCATATAAAATACTAAAACTAACAGAAGGGAATCTGATGATTAATCGCTATGAATGGAAAGACGAAATCAATATTATCGTGAATCCTCAAGATGATTATTATCTTCCATTTTTCACACAAAAATGGGATCGAAATATGGTTGAAAAGTTATTTCCGCCTCGCAGTGTTTATCATGAACTAAAAGCGACGTGTGATGCTATAAGCCACATCATAAAGATAAAATTACTCGAATCATTACACAAAAACAGGAAACTTCAAACATTGGAAGAGCATTTACAACCGAACAACACTCCTCCACAAAGGAATTTGAGAAGTACACACGAAAACAACAAAATGCAATGAAACCAGTTAAAGTAAGCGTAATCATCCCCGTGTATAATACAGAATTATATGTAAGGCAAACGATTCTATCTATACTGGGGCAAACATTACACGATATAGAAATTATTGCCGTCGATGATGGCTCAACGGATAATAGTCTATCCATTCTCTCGGAATTAGCCGAACAAGATCATCGAATAAAAGTATTCGCCCACAGAAATCAAGGAGTTTCTGTAGCCCGGAATATCGGACTTGGGCAAGCATCGGGAGAATTTATTTACTTTATGGATAGTGACGATCTTCTGGAAAAAGATACATTAGAAATATGTTATCAAAAATGCCTTGACGAACAGTTAGATTTTGTCCTTTTCGATGCAGAGGCCTTCTGTGAAGAGGATTCTACTCTCAGAAAATATCGATATCAACGCAATCTACAGACTGAGAACAAAATTTGGACTGGAATTGAACTATTAAAAATACAAGATGACACAGGCAATTTTCGAACATCAGTTTGTCTCTGTTTTACCCGTTTAAGTTTCCTACAAAAAAATGCCATTCGATTTTATCCCCACATTATCCATGAAGATGAATTATACACGGCTCTGTTATATTTAAACGCTACACGAGTAAAATATATTCAACGAACTTTTTTCAAAAGACGAGTAAGAAAAAACTCTATCACCACCCGTCCATTTTCAATGAAGAATATCCAAGGATATTTTACCGTGGCAAATGAATTAAAAAACTACACGCATTCACAAGCAAAAGTAAGAGAAATCATTCATAATCACTTATCTAAAATGCTCAACGCTGCCATACGAAATGCTTTCAAACTACCTGCAAAACAACGTCTTTACATTGTGAAATGCGCCCTAATGGATTACTCTAAATATGTGAATTGTAAAACAATTTGCGTGTTACTTTTCAAATCTCTACTAAAAAGATAATTCTATGGGTTCGATTAAAAAAGAGCTACTCTCCGGTGTTTTCTATACTGCCATTGCTAAATATTCGGGTATTCTTATATCATTGCTTATTGCTGGAGTACTTGCCAGATTAATATCCCCAGATAAATTCGGTATCGTGGCCGTTGTAACAGTTATCACTTTTTTTTTCAGCATATTCAGTGACCTAGGAATCGGAGCGGCTATTATACAAAACAAGGAACTTCAACAAAAGGATCTTAACCATTTATTTTCATTCACGGTATGGAGCGGATGTATTCTAACACTATTATTTTTCCTTTGCTCATGGCCTATTTCCTTTTTCTACAAAGAACCGAGCATGAGGACGATCACCCAATTGTTGGCTATAAACCTTTTCTTCGCATCGGCAAACATTGTCCCGAATGCTCTCTTGTATAAAGCGAAAGCTTTCAAATTTCTCGCATGGAGAAGTCTAGGAGTGCAAATAACCGGCGGAATAATAGCTATTCTGGCAGCTCTTAGCGAAGTGGGACTCTATGCATTAATTATAAATCCCATTCTTTCCAGCATCCTATTATTTATCATATCTTATCGAAAATATCCTCAAACACTGGAAATGACCTGGGGTATCCCTTCTATCCGGAAAATATTCAAATTCTCAGCTTATCAATTCATGTTCAATATAATCAACTATTTTAGTCGAAATCTCGATAAGCTCCTTATCGGCAAATACATGGGAATGTCACCCTTGGGATATTACGAAAAATCATATCGGCTGATGATGCTTCCTTTACAAAATATCACCCATGTAATCACCCCCGTGATACATCCCATCTTTTCAGACTATCAGCATGATTTAAACCAACTGGCAAGTGCATACGAAAAAATCATCCGTTTACTGGCTTTCATCGGGTTGCCATTATCTGTTTTCCTCTGGTTCTCTGCACGTGAAATCACCCTGATCGTATTCGGAAAACAATGGATGCCCTCTGTTTCAATATTTCAAATATTATCTATTTCTGTCGGGATACAAATCATCATGTCTACCTCCGGCTCCATCTTCCAAGCATCCAACGATACGAGAAGTCTATTTTTATGTGGATTATTCTCTTCTATCATCAACGTGGCAGGTATATGTATCGGACTGTTTATTTTCAAAACACTGGACACCGTAGCCTGGTGTATCACGATCACATTTTCAATCAGTTTCCTTCAATGCTATTACCAAATGTATCACATCACTTTTCGTCGTTCCATCATTCATTTAGGGAAACAGTTTCTCTCCCCAATCTTACTCGGTGGTATCGTATTTCTAGTACTATTTTTAGTTACCCCTTTCATCACCCCATATTCGTTATTCATCAATTTGATCATAAAATCAGTTATTTTTATTGGAATAGATCTAACCTATATTCATATCACAAAAGAATACAATTTGGTGAAACTATTTAAACTCAAAGCATGAAAGCATTATTTCTCACGTTCCATGGCTTTCACGCCACCAATGGAATTAGCAAAAAGATCCACTATCAAGTACGAGCACTCGAAGCTAACGGGGTGGAAACTCACCTTTGTTACTTATCGGAAACACAAGGGATAAAATACCGTAT
>DYVS01000203.1:0-3975 GCA_020743075.1 Butyricimonas virosa
TGCTGGGGAGGAAAAGCAAACTTGATTTTCGGACTTACGCCACCGATATTTGGAGAACTATACAATCTTTCGTATAGATACTTGAGGTCGTTACCCGTGATCAATGTGTCATTATTTAGCAAGAAGATACTTTTCCCTGTCGCAGCTTGAATTCCCAAATTATTCCCTCCCGAAAAACCTACATTTTGTTCACTGCGAATGATGTGAACTTCCGGATATTTTTTTTGAAGAAATAACGATTCATCCTGAATAGAACCATTGTCAACCACGATAAGCTCGTACGAGCAATCTTGTGGGTGTTGTTGTAGAGATTCTATTAGTTGACAGGTTTCTTCCAAACCGTTATAATTAATAGTAATGATGGATATATCAGGTTGTTGATTCATTCTGTGTAAATTCTTTATCGTAATAGGGGGCAATGAATAAGAATACAAATAGAATATAAATGAGGATACCATTAGGATAAGTCGTGATGTCATTGGCATAGGCCGCAACAAATACACCTGCCAAACCGGCTATAATAGAAAATAGAATATTCTTAAGTCGTTTGTCCTTTATGATGAACATAGCAATATAGGAAGCTCGTATAAAAATGAGGACCAGCAAAGAAAGATAGAGAGATAATCCCACGATTCCGGTCTCCAGCCAATACATCGTAAGTAGGGAATCCGGGGGCAATTCGGATAATTTACTATTTATAGCAAAACGTTCCATGCGTCCCCCGCTTAGTCCCAGTCCGACTCCGAAAGGCTTATCCCTCATTAGAGGAATCATTTTTTCCTTGTTGATCCCTCTGACTTTAAAAGAGGCATCTTCTTTATTGAAGGCAGAGCGCATCCTGCGAATAATGGAGTAGCTATTGCCGATATTGGTTTGGGTGAGAAATAAAATAATGACGATTAATATTCCTCCGGCGATGAATAGATTCTTGAGACTTCGGCATAATACTGCGTATGCGCATAACCCGACTAAAGGAACGGCAATGGCACTACGGGTTCCGGAGATTAATAATCCGTAGGTAGAGACGAGGGCAGTAAGCCAAAATAGATATTTTATCCAGTGTGTTTTGACGAAAAAACCTGAGATCCCGAATACGACTAGGGAAAGTCCCATCGTGATTCCAAAGTTTGCCGCATCCGATAGGAAGGAGAAGTAGCGAACCCCGTAATGGATAATATGGGTTCTTGCCCCGCCTTCCACAAACAACCAATATAATTCGGCAGAATCAAATCCATGACTTTTTTGCCAATATCCTTTAAGGGCTGCCAACGTGGATAAAATGGCCCACAGGACTAATAACCAATGAAAATGTTTGAATTGAGTAAAGAGGACAGGAATAATTATAGCACTTATCAACGGGAAAAGAGCATATCCGTTTATGGCTATAAACCATGCGTCAGCCACCGCTAACGGGTTGAAAAGTTCAAATAAACAATAAAAGAACCATATACCCCATAAAGCGGTTAGTGCATTAAAGCTACGCCTCCATTCATATACTTGGAAAATGTTTTTTAAAAGAAGAAGGCATCCGATCCCTAAAGTTAAACCGAGCATAATCATTCCGAATTTCAATGGAATATACCGGTCAATTCCAGTGATGACGTAGTTTATGACAAAAAAGACGTAAAAGTAATACTGTTTTCGGAAAAATTTGGCTGTAATCATGGCTATTGCCGGTAAACAGGCAAAAAGAAGGGCCGGGATAATTCCTTCTTCTAGTGTTAATAGGTATATAACACTCAGACCGATGAAAAATGCGATCGCGGTGATATAGGACGAGCCATTTTTAATCATTACTTTACGGTTTATCTTTAGTGATTTGTGTTGTTTTGTCGTTTGCAGTTAGTCCTAATTGTGAAAGTTGATACAATAATTTGCGTAAAAATGAGTAAGGCGGCATTAAACCATTCACGTCTTCCGCCGCATCCCGTTTCGTGTAATTCAATACCAAAAACAGGGGTGTTTTATGACACATTTCTTTTGTACGTTCAAATCGTTGTTGATCTGTATTTTTCCATGTACGCCTAGAATCTACAACTTGTAAATTTAGACTGACATTTTGTAAGATATTGGCTGTTAATGCGGCTTCTTTTAGCGAAGGATACTCTACGATAACGATTTTTTCCTTTAAGCTGTTCTTTTCCAAATCATTCGGGTCACTCATATTCAAGGATTGAATAAAAGCTTGAGCATCTGTCTGTGGTTCGTTTTGCCAGGATAATTGTGTTACGTCATATCCTCGTTCCATAAATTGTTGAGCCATTTGCTCCATGATATAGCTCTTTCCTTCTCCGGGTTCGTTACTGATTAAATTTATAATATTACTTTGATCAGGCTTGAAATAAGTCGTAGCGGAATTACACAAGTTTTGTGCGGAAAGCGTGGTGTACACTTTATTGTATCTTCTGGCAGCAAGAGATAATTGGCGGGTGAAAGCTCCCAAAACCTTACATCCGGTCAATTGCTCTGCCTTGAAGAGATTGTGCAATGTATGATCCAGTATCTCAATAATCAAGAAGAAAAATATTGTGAATATTAATGTTGCCAGATAAGCTCCGATTGTTAGTAACTTGTGTTTACCAAGTGCGGAGGGAACTAAGGGATAGTAAGGGGCGTTCATTAGTTTCAAACTGGCAGAATTCATTTGAATACTCTTCTGTTTTAATAAAGCTGTATTCAAGGCATCAAGGATCGCTAAATATCTTCTTTCATTGATGTTTACCATACGTTCTTTACGTGTTAGGGTCGAACCGATAGGGGCAAAATGAATGTATTTTTGAGCCATGTGAATCTTTCGTTTATTTAAAACGATTAATTCTGCCTGAGCCTTTTTATAGGCGAGAACTTGTTTCAACCACTCTTCGATCATGTTCTCGTTGGAAATACCTTCTTTACTATATTTCAGATACCCTATTTTATGAACGGCTTCAGTTAAAGCCGTTTCATTTTTGTCTAATTCACGCTGGAGAGAATCAATGGTTATTTTCGAGACAGCATCACTCGTGTAGTATTTTGCCATGGCCAGCTTTTCATTGATCTCGCTGATTTTACTATTTAAAAGGATAAATGAATTATTGTTTTGAATAATTTCCGTGTATAATTGCATCCTTTTTTCGAGTTCCCGTTTTAAACTATCAGTTGAATTATAATTATTTAGTGTTTCCCAGTATTGTAATTCGTAATCCCGATTCAAAGCTGCCACATGCTTTGTCTCTTCGTCATAATTGATCACTTGTTTTTCTACTCGATATTTGGTAAGGGAATCTTCTGAAATCTTGAGTTCTTTTCCAATACTATCCAATTCGTGGCGAAAATGTTTGATAACATTATTAGTTTCGCCGAAACGTAGCTCTTGATATTGTTTATTAAATTCATCAATCAAAATCAATACTGTTTGATATGCGATACCGGGATCGTTTGTTGTATATGAAACTTCAAGCACATCACTATTACCAAGGCGTTTGACATATATTTTTTTCAAAGTTTCCCGATTGACATAGGGGAGATTCCATTGATATATTCCGTAGACGTAGTTTGTCGGGTCGTTTGTTTCATAAGCAAGTAGCTTTTCATAGGTACGTTGCTCGTTGATCGAGTCATTATCAGATTTTTTGTCTATTAAATTATGAATAGGTATTCCGTGATTGTAGAGATTTCTATAATTACTGGCTTTTGTATAGATATTGTCTTTATGGGGATCACCGTATATCATAATGCGAGCATACAGGCGTAATGAAACCTGTTTTAAGGTCTGGTCCGCTGTGATGATATTTAACAGGTTATCCATCATGCTACCTTGGGTATAAGAAGTCGTGGAAATTCCGCTTTCGGATAAAATATTGACACCCGTGATAATGCCGGTATATATGGAGCAAGTCGTCGTATAATCGCGAGGGGTATTATTGGTTTTCCAGTAGACGAGAGATGCAACGATAATCGGTGCTATGATCAACCAGAACCGAATACGATAGAAGA
>DYVS01000204.1:0-16525 GCA_020743075.1 Butyricimonas virosa
TGAAATCCCATACGTGTTACGTTTTTAAACTATATGGTTACAAAGGTACAAAAAGTAGTGTCTCGCACGAAATAAATTTATTTATAAAATAAATTGCATCTAAATACTCAAAATAAACCACTAACAATCAATACAATACAGGGAAATACTTTTATAACAAAAATAAGAATGATAAACATTCTATTTGCTTTTGTCAAAATATATTTCTAAATTTATTGCACATAAAACCTCTAAAATTACTACGTTATGACTTATACTATTACTTTTAACGAGCTGAGAAAAATCAAAGACATGCTACCTCACGGAAGTATGCAGAGAATTGCAGAAGACTTGGGTATCAGTACAGACACCGTACGTAACTACTTCGGAGCCGATAATTATGACAATGGGGGATCAAGCGCAGGAATACATGTTGAACAAGGCCCTGACGGCGGACTTGTCGTTTTGGATGATACTGCCATTCTAGACAAGGCAAAGGAACTTTTGAACGTGTAGCAAAAAGATTTTAACACCGGGAAACAGCAAAATAGCGTTCCCGGTATTTTTTTACCGCTTTTTTATCTACTTTTGCCCCGTCAAGTCACAGACAAACTTGTAACTTGTCAACCTGTAACCAGTAACGTTGCATTGCGACACGAATAATTATGAGCAAAATAGTTCTAAAAGCCGGTAAAGAAAGATCTTTATACAGACTGCACCCGTGGGTCTTCTCGGGAGCAATAGCCAAAATCAAGGGGGACGTACAGGAAGGTGACGTCGTTCAAGTGTATAACAGTGACAACGAATATCTCGCCACGGGCCACTACCAGATCGGGAGTATCGCCGTGCGTGTACTCACGTTCAAGGAAGAGGAAATTGACTATAACTTCTGGGTTGAACGCATCCGACAGGCCTATCTGACACGTGTGGCTATCGGTTTGGCGACCAACCCGAACAACAACGTCTACCGACTCGTTCATGGGGAAGGTGACGATCTTTCTGGACTTGTTATTGACTATTATGCGGGGGTTGCCGTCGTGCAATTCCATTCTGTGGGAATGTATAAAGTTCGGGAAGAGATCACGAAAGCCCTGTTGGAAGTCATGGGGAATAAACTCATTGCCATATACGACAAGTCGGAAGGAACCCTTCCTTTTAAGGCCGGACTTAACCCCAAGAATGACTACTTGTACGGTCACACCGACAACTTCACGGCCATCGAAAACGGGTTAAAATTCAACGTGGACTGGCTGGAAGGTCAAAAGACCGGATTCTTTGTCGATCAACGGGAAAACCGACGCTTATTAGAACAATACGCCCACGACAAAAATATTCTCAACATGTTCTGTTACACGGGAGGGTTCTCATTCTACGCCATGCGAGGTGGGGCAAAACTCGTGCATTCAGTGGATGCCTCAGCCAGAGCTATCGAATTAACCAACCAAAATGTGGAACTAAACTTCCCTGGCGACACTCGTCATGAGGCATTCGTGGAAGACGCTTTCAAATTCCTTGATAAATCACACAACAAATATGACTTGATCATCCTTGATCCTCCCGCATTTGCCAAACACCAGAACGTGCTAGACAATGCCATTCAAGGATACAAAAAACTGAACCGTAAGGGAATCGAGGTTGTAAAACCCGGTGGGTTAATCTTCACCTTCTCCTGTTCGCAGGTCATGACAAAAGACCTCTTCCGCCAAACGGTCTTCACCGCAGCAGCCAACACGGGCAGGAAAGTTAAAATTTTACACCAGCTCACGCAACCTGCCGATCACCCGATCAGTATCTATCACCCGGAGGGGGAATATTTGAAGGGATTGGTACTATACGTGGAATAAATAAATGGAGTGCCAGTGGGCACTCCGTTATTTCTACTTCCCTAACACACTTTCTAACGTTTTGATCACCTGATCCGTATTATCCGTCCCACTAACACTCAACACGATATTTCCCTCCGAGGTCTTCGAAGAAAAATTCCCCATTACCTTTCCCGATCTCGTCATATACATTCTCTCTATGCGCTCAACAAATTTATTTAATGCCGAGTCCCGTTTTGTTTGCCCATCCAGCTCCATATGTATCCCCATACAATAGTCAAAATCAGACACACTCTTCACATGATCGATTAATTTTTCCCGTGTCATCCCCTCTCCAAAGCGATTACATATCGTGTTATAAAACTCCTGTTTCATAACACGATACACTTCGTTCATTAATCGTGCTCTTTTCTCTTCATCCGGACACAACGAATTCATCTGTTCCTGCCACACATACGGGTAGTAATAAAAATAATACACGTAATCCGGCGTATACATTTTCGTGTACAAATCCAATTCTTCCACTAATCGGCTGGAAATCTTTCCTTCATTTTTCAAATTCTGTACGATCCTACTCTTTAAAGTTAATGGCATATTTGCCTTCACCAACACTTCCTCCAAACGTCCTTTTTTCATCGCACGATCCACCACGTCCATGTACGCAGAATCCCGCTGTAATTTCAACCGTTCCAACTGCTGATTCACCCGACACGACAAAGTTGTATCCCTCTCCTGCCACGCCTTCATATAATCATCCGTCATCTCCAATTTCCCCCTTGTGTACTCTCGGCTAACATTCTCCAACTCGTAAAAATACGTACCGGCAACATCTCCCTCCACTTTAATATTCAAAGGATCTATACTTAACACGGTCACAGTGACACGATCCTTACTCCCAACAAAAAAACAGGACGAAAATCCGGTCTCAGTTTCCAAACGAAACACTTTCGGGGCATGCTGCACTTCGTACACGGACTTTCCCTCTTCAAAATGTAAAGGAATCACCTTATCCCAGACAAACAGATGTTGCTCCGACAACCATATCGGCTCTTCTCCCTGGTGGAAAATTTCAACCCGCTGTCCTCTCACCACCAGCGTCCCAATCAACAATCCCAACAACAGATTATATTTCAATATACTCATAACATTCATCATTAATCAATTACTTATTCATACTTTCAACAGCTACCTTGTAAATATTCTCTCCCCGCAATTCTTTCGCCACAATTCGACCTTGTGGATCAAGCAACAGAATGAAAGGAATCGCTTCCCGGTTAAATACCTCATGCAAAACACCTTTCGTGTCCCTCAAATTCACGAAATGTTCCATCTGCTTCTCCTTCACGGCATTTCGCCAATCGGCTTCCTTCCTATCCGTAGAAATCGAAACAAGCTCAAACGCTTTATCATGCAACAAATCATAAGCCTTATGCACGTTGGGCATCTCTCCGATACAAGGTCCACACCACGAAGCCCAAAAATCCAACAACACGTATTTTCCCCGGAAAGAACTAATCGCAACCTCTTTCCCGTCCATGGAAGGTAACGAAAAGTCAGGTACCACCTGTCCCACAGCCGTCTTCATCATCGTCTCCCGATAAGTAACCAAATCCTTGTACAAGGAATGTTCCACTAATTCCGGAGCATCAAACAAGCTTAATGCTTCCCCCAACCGATCCATCGAAAAAAGATTTCTCACTCCATTCAAAATCATCAGCATCGCTCTCGAATTCGGAAATCTTACCAGCATATCCATGATCACGTCTCTCTTAAATGCTTCATTATTCTCCTGCAGGTTAGGAATTAACGTCAAACGTTCCATCCCTTGATAATAATCCAGAATAGCCGATTCACGTCCCCCCTCCACGATCATAGATTTCTTCGTGAGCTTATACCCGGAAGGATTAAAGAAATTAGGCTCCTCGTACAATAAAACATTATAGGCAAACACTTCCGTAGTATCCAACATAAAGAACTTCGAAGTAGCCTTTTTTCTTACTCCCACGCTCACGTACTCCGGCCCCATATACTTACCGGTAAAACACACCTGCTGCTGATCATTTAGCATGGCAGAATCCCTTTTCTCAAATTGCATAGTCTGTTCGTTAAAACGGTATAGATACACCGTGTCTCCCGGCACACTTCCGTTCCCGTACATAGAAACGGTCAAATGATAAGATGGATCTGAACATCCCATCAACAGATATCCCAAACATCCGAATAACAATATAATATGTTTCATGAACAATCAATTAAAAATACATTTACACTTTATCTCTTCGGCACCTCTTTCAGTATCCGGTATATCAGCCCGTAAGAAACCCCAGGTAAAGCGTTCCACACCAACTTTCCTTGAGGATCAATAATAGCAAAATGCGGAATCCCGCTGATACACAACATCTCGTTTAATTCGCTTTTCTTATCGGTCAATCGCAACTGCACCCCTTTCATCTCTTTCTCCCGTACCATCTTTATCCATTTTTCCCGATCAGCCGATTTGTCCACGGATAATGACACGAACTCTATATTTCGCCCCTGCAAGCGCTCCTCCATCTTTGCCAAGTAAGGGATTTCATTGCAACACGGCCCACACCACGTGGCCCACACGTCTAGTAAAATCCACGATCCCTTGAAAGAAGACAAATCCACCCTCTCCCCATCCACGTTTTCTCCCGATAGCGAGGGATACAAATTCTCCGGCACCAACTTCCGATCCTTTCGTTCGGCATCTTGCTTATTCAATTTCTCTTGCAAAATAACGGCATAACGAGGAGCCAATCGCTTTACGCATTTATCGAACTCTTCCCGGCTATCCGGTCGTACCCAATAAAAAATATTGTCCAAATTCGTGTACGCTATCTTATCCCTCACCGCACCTTTCGGGAAATACTTTGCCAACTTCAGCTCGTTCTCATATATCCGATCTCCTTTTCCTTGTAACTTACGGGGATCCTCCACCCGCAAATAATCCACGTACACCTCCACCACTCGCCAGTAGGAAGGAGAATGAACCACCCGATCATCTTCCGCATCCGGGATCAGTTCGGCAAAACCGGCCAGTGCATCCTTGGAAAATTCCTGAAAAGTTGCTCTTGAAAACTTCATGTTATTTTCTTCCAACAAACGATAGTACTTAAACTCCGTCCGCATCACTTTCTCGAAATTTCTCCGGTCTGCCGGATATTTTTCCAAATAAGTAGCCAACCAAACATTCAAAGAATCACATGCCCTTTCCAGATTTAACCCCTCATACTCCTTGGGAAGTAACTGGGGTATAAATTGGCTATACTGCAATCTCTGTTTCAACAAATTCACATTGCGCAACCAATTATTCCGAGTCGCACACAAGCTACCGTCATCCTTTAACTCCAAGTCATTATTTTCATGCAAAACAACTTCCAAAACATCCCCAGCCTCTAAAAATAAAAAACACTCTTCGTTAGACCACAATCTTCTCCCATACATAGCTTCTCCCTCCAAAGTAATCCAACGAGTTTCTCCCTTTTTCAAATCATAACGTTCGTCACCGAACAAAACAAAAGCCTCCCGCTCTGCCACCAGTTTTACTTTCACCGGTTGCCCGAAACACAACAAGGCCATGTTTAGACATACAATACAAAACAATACTTTCTTCATAAAAAATCAATTTGGTTTTAAGGTTGATTTATTCAATCATATCGTAGAAACAACTCACCCGGTAAAAGTGTCTAAAACAATCAAAAAATAATAAATCTACTCCCGACCACATTTTTTCAATGACAATCCATTCAAAATAGACTAAAAATCTATAAGTTTGCAACGGTATGAAATCATCCGAAACAGACATAACATTTTTAAATAAACTGAATGCCCGTAATCATGAGGCTTTCAAACAACTATTTCGGGAATACTTTCAGGACATCGCTTACTATTCCAGCAAAATCCTGAAAGACACGGATATTGCCGAAGACATCGCTCAGGAGGTTTTTATCCGGTTATGGGAAAAAGAAAACCATTTTGAAAATTATCTTGCACTGAAATCCTACCTTTACCTCTCTGCCCGTAACAGTTGTCTAAACTACATCAAGCATCACAATATCGTGATCGAACATGCCCAAAATCTTGTTCAAGAAGAAGCCGACGATCAAACTTGGGACACGATTGTCGAGAGTGAAATTATCAGCTTACTATCAGACTACATCCGCCATCTTCCAGGAGAATGCGCCAAAATCATGGAACTTGTGATGCAAGGATACAACAGTACTGAAATTTCCAACTTGACCGGAGCATCATCCAGCACGGTTAGATCACAAAAACAACGAGGCATATCGCTATTGAAAAAAATAGTTTCTCCGGAACTATACACTCTACTTCTACTTTTCTTGCAACAAAGCAATTAATCACTCCCGTTCACTGCCTCTAATCTATATGTAATTATTGGGATAAACTCTCCCGATGCATCAAAATTGCCTGCCACTAGCAATAAAATTGCATTACCAAGCCAAAACCTACCATATGTTATATTTACTTAAATCCCCAAAAAATGGCGGCGAAGTGCCAGTTAGGTGCCGGCTAGATGCGGGCCAGGTCGCCTAACAGAGACCTAACGGTAGGCCAACAATCACCAGACACAGCTACACATCCCAAGTTCTACCCTATTCTTTCCCTATTACTTGAAACACGCCAAAATCTTATAAAAACATGAAAAAGCAAAAAAATATCACTTTTCTTTAGACACTTTCCCGTCATGAGTTGTTTTAATAACAAAATCAGCAGAAATGAAAGAAGTTGAAGATAAAATAAAAAAAGCCCGAGGTATTGCCCAACAAATAGAACAGGCGTTATCGGATGGTGACTGGGAACAAGTAGCTCCCGATTCTCCCCGACTCCACGAGGAAGTGGGTATACCCATACGGCTGCATGAAAATATAAAAAGACACGATAGTTTTGATACAGAAAAAGCGTTGAACAAATTCATCGCTACCACCCGTCCCAAACGACGGTTGTCTATATTCTATAAATACGCAGCAGCCGTAGCTTGTCTTGTAATGCTAGGTGTCGGATATTACTTTTACTCAACCACCGAGACAACTGGTTCACCATCCCATTTGCTGGCACAAGGTGCCTACCTTGTACTAGATGACGGTAAACAAGTCGAATTAAACAAGCAAATGCAAATGGATTATAACGGATTACGGATCATCAACACGAATGAAGGAAAAGTTTCTTTCCAACACGATAAGGAAGTACCCTCAGCCTCTCCAAACAAACTAGTCGTTCCGGAAGGTACCGAATATTCACTCCAACTAAGCGACGGGACAAACGTACATCTGAATGCGGGTAGCACGCTTATTTTCCCGTCCGTATTCGGTAAAAACGCCCGTGTCGTTGAACTTTCCGGGGAAGGTTATTTTAACGTAACACATTCCAGTGTTCCCTTTATCGTGAAAAGTAAATCAATAGATGTTAGGGTACTCGGCACCACATTCAACATGACTGCTTACCCCGAAGATCCGATGGTGACCACCACCCTGTTGACCGGGAAAGTTGCCGTTACCTGTCATTCACAAACGGACACCACGACACAAACCACCGTACTGACTCCCGGATTACAAGCCCGTTTCCAACCGCATGAAGGCGTGTTGCAAGTGGACTCCGTTGACGTGGAAGAGCAAACAGCTTGGCGCAGAGGTGAATTTGCATTCGAGGATGTCAAACTTGGCAACATCATGACAATTATCGGGAGAAGTTTCGCCTTAAACGTCACATTTGACACCCCGGAACTACAAGATATAAAATGCTTTATCTCAATTCAAAGAGACAAAGGATATGAAGAAATATTGAAAATTATTCACATTGCCACGGGTGTTAACTTCAAAAAGGAGGGTAACAATATCCGAGTATATAAATAAATTGAGAGATGTTGAGACCATCCCTCAATTATAACAGATTAAAATATTGACCAATAAATTAACCTTAAAACCATTACAAAGCTATGAAATAATTTAGTGTTTTCCTAATAAACGATAGTGATGGATGCTAGAAAATTCATTCTCTTGACAATTTTTGTAGTCCTTTTGGGGACTTCAAGGGAAGTATTTGCTCAAAAAATAAGCATTCACATGAACAACGCCACGCTGGAAGAGGTGTTGAAAAAGATTAAGAAAAAGACAAAATATGATATGATGTATCAGATGAAAGATGTAAAAGGAATCGACAACCGCCAATCCGTTCATTTTGACCAAACGGAGTTACAGGAAGTCTTGGCCTTCTGCCTACAAGGACTTCCTCTGGATTTCCGCATCTATAATCAAACCATCATTATCACGAAAAAGAACACGATCCCAATCCCCACGATGCGCACGATAAAAGGAGTCGTCCGGGATGAAGACGGGATCACGCTTCCTTCGGCCACAATTCTGGTGAAAGGAAGCAACCGGGGAACCATTTCCGATAAAAACGGACAATTCTCCATCCGGATTCCGGAAGGGGAAAACACGATACTCATCACGAGTTACGTGGGAAAAAAGACCCGCTACACCACGGTCACGCAAGAGGATTCATACACGATTACCTTACTGACAGATGTTTCGGAAGTAGAAGATGTAATCGTGAACGGGTACCAAATCATTGCCAAGAACGAAATGACCGGGGCCACCTCCACGGTCAACGCCAAAGATATACGCACCCCCGGAGCGACCTCCCTCGAAGCCGCATTCCAAGGAGCTTTGAACGGGTTGGACATCATGATCCCTTCCGGGAATATCGGTGCCACCGGACGCATGAAAGTGAGAGGCACTTCAACGATTATCGGCAACCCGGAACCATTGATCGTGGTGGACGGCATCATCCGGGAAAATATTTGGCCCTTTGATCGGAATACGCTTTACGACCTGTTAAACGAAAACGATCTAAGTAACTCAGCCCGTTCCAGTATTATGGGCAACAACTTGTCGGGAATCAACGTGGACGATATCGCCAGTATCACGTTGTTGAAAGACGTTTCCGCCACGGCCATCTACGGGATTCGAGCCTCCAACGGGGTACTCGTTATCACGACCAAACAAGGCCGTCCCAATCAACCAAGCGTGAGATTCCGAAGTGACATCACGTTTAGCCCGGTTCCCTCCTACCGTAATGCCAAGGTGATGAATTCTGCACAACGGGTTAAATTATCGCAAGAAATGATCGAGGCAGGTATACCTTTACCTAGTTTTCCGGAAGGAATTGGCTACGAGGCCGCCTATTCGAAAATGATCAATAAAGAAATTTCCTACGCAGAATTTAACGAGGAAGTCACCCGGCTGGAGAAAACAAACACCGACTGGTTCAAGGCACTGGGTAGAACCGCCATCAGCCAGAATTACCATGTCAGTTTCAATTCGGGAAAGGACGGGATGGCTTACTACTCTTCTTTCGGGTATCGGAAGGAAAACAGCGCATACGTCGGAAATAACCGGGAGACCTTCACCGGAATGTTGAATTTCAATTACAATTCATCCCCGAAATTCAAAATCGTCGTGAACCTTTCCGGATACCATATCACGACCTCCGGTTATTACACGGGAATTAACCCGGAACAATATGCCTTAACGACTAGCCGCACGATCACCAGCGACCAGTTTTACACGAAGGGTAAGGCAACAACATTATCGTACCGGAAAAACGGAACGTATAAATCTATTAGAAATCGTGTTCACTTTAATATGCTACACGAGTTACAGCACACGGGAAATGACAACAAGACATCGGAGGTCAATTTAAATGCACAATTAACTTGGAATCTCCTGCCTTACTTAAATATTACGTTTACTCCCGCATACTCACAAGGTACAAACGACAGTCAGCTATGGGCTGATGCTCAATCATGGAACGTTGCCCAACTCCGGGGAAGTGACTATAACGCTACTCTACCCGAAGAAGTACAGAGGCTCATGGAATACATCAGTCCGCTCCCGACAGGCGGTATCCTCGACTACACACGAAATACCCGTCGTTCTCTTACAGTGAAGGGACAAATCAACTTCCGGAAAACATGGGGAGAAGAAACCTTCCACTCAGTAACCGCGACACTCGGAATCGAAACCCGGAAAAATAAATATGACGGGAAACAAGGAGTAGAATGGGGATATGTAAAAGGAGAAAGAAGCTCGTTATTACACGATTATCGTTCTCCCGCGGATAAATTTCAACAGGTGCAGGAACAATTTCCCGGGATTACACTTGTTGAATCATCTGATAGTCCCTCTAGTAAGCACGATATGACGCTGGTAGACCGAATTGAGAATACTTTTTCGGAGTACGGCACCATCGGCTACACGTATGATGGTCGATACACGATATGTATAAATGTCCGAAACGATGCCTCCAATCGCTTTGGAGAACACACGAATAATCGTTTTTATCCAGTTTGGTCCACCGGAATTCGCTGGGATATGCACCAAGAGAAATGGTTCCCGAACAAATCTTGGCTCAACGCAACGACCCTACGTATTTCTCACGGGAAACAAGGTAACGTGGTTGCCAATGTATCCCCACAAGCACTCGTCAGCCATGTACCAAGCGATCCGATCACGAATGAGAATTATCTACAATTGGAACAACTCCCTAATCCTGATCTAAAATGGGAGAAAACATTATCATGGAATATTGGACTGGATCTTTCTTTGCTCGAAAATAACCTGGAAGTATCATTCGATTACTATAAAAAGGAAACTTCAGATATCGTGGTTGAAAAAGAGATTCCAATCGAAAATGGTTTCCGAAAAATGTACATTAACAGCGGTGCTATTAATAGCGAGGGATACGAATTACAGGTCAAGTTATCACCACTCTCCACACGTAAGTGGAGTTGGACGGTCAATTTCACGGCAGCTTACATGAAAGATATTTTGAAAAGAAGTTACACGGATGAACCTTCCATAGAACATTTCACAAATGGAAACGCCGCATTGGATGGTTTCTCCGTATCCGGTTTCTGGTCTATTCCTTTTATCGGATTATCTCCAAAAAACGGCGCCCCGTTATTCGCCATCATGGACCAAATCGGGGGTGAAATGCAAAAGGTATCCGGTTCTTTGCTTGATTACTTGGTATACAGCGGAGATAGCGAACCTCGTGTTTCCGGAGGGATCAGTACAACAATACGATACAAACGCTTCACGCTAAACGCTATGTTTAATTACCAATTAGGCCATTATAAACGACTTAATCCATTTATAACAAGTTCTAACAATGGAATGTTATCTATCCCGAATGCAGACGTAAATGCATCCACGGAACTATTATCCCGCTGGCAACAACCGGGAGACGAAACACGCACAAATATCCCCGCCTTGTCTGTCCAAGATGAAGACGTGTCTCAATATTTACCGGACAACTCTTTGAGCCTGGGGAACTACAATGCCGTGTACCGTTATTCATTGTATAACCGAAGTACGGAACGAACCGTGTCGGCCAGTCACTTACGATGCAACCGAATTTCATTAAATTATCAAACGAAAATTCCCCGTGTTGCAGAAATAAACCTAGGTATAACAGTCACCAATCCATTCATTATCAAAGACCGCCGTTTAGGAGATCAAGACCCGGAGGTCATGACCATGAATGCAGATTCGTATACCCCAACGATGAAACGCCAGAGAAACTATTCAATCAGCGCGGAATTTATTTTTTAAACAATAATATAAACCAAAATCAATTTAATGACAGAGAAATTATTAGATCATTCATTAAACCTTAAAACCAATTTTATGAGAACAAGAAACTATCTGTTAATTATTTGCCTCTTCTTGACATTCTGCCAAGGATGCATCAAAGAACTCCACGAGCTACCTCCCCGTCCGAGTCTGGTGGTGAAACTAAACGGGGTTGAAAAAGATTCCATTATCGTAGCCCCGGGAGAAGAGATTAAGATTGACATTGATTTTATCGCAAACCAAGGTACGATTCAAGAGTTGTACATTAAGGATAATGCCGGGGTATACCTAAAAGGTTTCCCGTTGACAATGGATTCTACCGAATTACAAAATAAGAGTCAATATTCTTATTCATTCCGCGCAAACGATTATCTGCCGGAAGGAGGATCACATTATCAGACATACAACTTTCAAGTAGTATGTAAGGATAATAATCAGCCGAAACAATTGATTAACAAAACAATTACAATTCTAATCGCTGATGAACTAAAATCCTATACTGTAACTCTAGGCGCACAAGCCAACACGGAACACGGGCACTTCCTAAAATTCAGCACGGGAGAAGTCTTCACTTTGGAACAGGCTAGGCAAATGAGCATGGAAGAACTTCAGGAGATCGAGTTATGTTATTTTTATGGTGAAGATGACGAGGTTACAAGTTATTATCGGGAACAACGGTTATATCCTCTCTTGGGAACACACAACTCTTCTGTAAGCTGGGGTTATCTTTCAAATGAATTCGCGGCATTAACTCCGTATAAAATCAATAATTTAGATGAAGCTACCACCGCAGGAGGTTACGCCCAAAACAAATTCGGGTTCATTCAAGCAACAATTACAGCATCCCCTAAATATATAGACGACTATAAATACTCTACAGACTTAAAACGTGGAGGAAGTCTCACGGAAGCGACACATCCCACATTAGAAGGTATTTACATCATAACCTTACAGAAGTTTACCGAGTGGCCTAATAGGGATATTTATAATTCCAATTTTGCAGTATTCCGTGTAAAGGAATTAGTTCCCGGAAAAGCTGGTTACATCACGTTAGAAGTGAAAGCCTCTCCCGAATATCTTTATTAATCTTAATATGAATTCAAATGAAACCTCTATATATAAAATTTACAATCACTTGGATATTAATTTTCCTAATATATAGCATATCGAGTTCTCTATATGCCCAAAATAAAACATTAAAAGTAACAGGAACTGTTTATGATGAATCAGGTATTACCTTACCTTCTGTGACCATCACCGTGAAAGGCCAAAAAGGAGTCGGGGTACTTTCTGACAACGATGGAAAATTTACGATCTCTGTACCGGAAGGTGCAACTCTCGTATTTTCATTCGTTGGAATGAAATCACAAGAAGTAATTGTAAATGCAAAACAAATTCCTTACAAAGTCATATTGCAAGAAGATTCCAAATCCTTGGAAGAAGTCGTTGTTACCGGATATCAAACCTTAAAAAAACATGAGGTTGTCGGTTCCACATACACCGTAAAAGGAGATGATGTCCGTATTGCCGGAATCAACCGGATAGATGCAGCCCTCCAAGGTATGATTCCCGGGGTCAGCATCACGATTCCTTCCGGACTTATCGGTTCTGCTCCTCAAGTAAGAGTTCGAGGGACTTCGACTGTTATTGGAAACGCATCTCCGGTTTGGGTTATTGATGGTATCATCCAAGAAGATCCCCTTCCTTTTGCTGGAGCACAATTAAATGATATTCTTAGTTCCGGAGATTTAAATAGCGCCATGGCAAGTATTTCCGGTAGCAGTATCTCCGGGCTCAATCCTGATGACATTGAAAGTATCACGTTCTTAAAAGATGCATCGGCAACCGCAATCTACGGGGTTAAGGCAGCCAATGGAGTTATTGTGATCACGACCAAAAGAGGTTCTAACACGGACGGAAGAATTAACGTCAATTTCCGGACAGATATTTCCATGACTCCTAGAAGGACATACGCCCAAACAGACCAGATGAACTCTGCTGACCGAATTGCCTTATCAAAAGAAATCATCGAATCAGGAGTTCCTTTCTCTAAATTTCCCCAACACGTGGGATACGAAGGGGCTTACCTTCAGTTGATCAATAAAGAAATTTCCATGGATGAATTCAACCAGAAAGTCACCCAAATGGAAAAACAGAATACAAATTGGCTTAAACTCTTATCCCGTAACGCGGTCAGTCAAAACTATTCATTAAGTTTAAGCGGAGGGAATGACAGATTAAATTTCTACGGTTCCGTGGGGTTCAACAAATCATTAAGTAGTTACAAAGGAAACGATCAAAGCAATAAAACCATAAATTTTAGTGTTGATGCCAAATTACGGGATAATCTACGGACAAAATTCCAATTTTCAGCCAGTCAATCGGAAACAGATGCCTACTACACAGGAGTAAACCCGGAAGATTACGCTTTAAATACCAGTAGAATTATTGCTCCCGATGAATGGTATGTAATTAATGAATCAAAGGCTTATTTCCAAATGGATGACGGATCCGCTATTCAAAGAGAAATTCGCTACAATTTCTTGAATGAGTTGAAACATACCGGAAACGAAAATAAGAATACCAAATTCCAAATCACGGGTAATTTGATCTGGAATATTACACCCGAAATAAAATATGAATTAACGACTGCATTTACACGGAATAGTTCTGAGGCCAATATCTGGGCTGATGATCACTCTTATGCCGTATCTAAAATCAGGGGTGCCAATTATGGTGAACTTGTTACTGGAGAGAACGATTCATGGTTAAGTTTAGCATCCGTATTACCCTATGGTGGTATTCTAAACTACAATAATACGAATCAACAGAGTTATACGGTACGTAATCAACTCAACTATGGAAAAATACTAGATGAAGAAGGGAATCATGCTCTTAATATAGCATTAGGACACGAAATCAGAGGAAATAGTTATATCGGCCAACAAGGTACGGAATATGGATATATGCCCGATAGAGGGAAAAGCGTTGATTACGATTATAGTCAACAAGCCAATAAAGACTACATTTTGGATATTTATCCAGATATCAACTATCGTGAAACGGCAAATGTTCCGTCTTATAAAGAACGTCATTCTACCAAGCTAACCGATCAAACGGAGAATTACCTCTCTTATTATGCCACATTAGGGTACACGTATTCAACGAAATACACCTTTTCATTCAGTTTCAGACAGGATGCGTCTAATAAATTCGGACAAAACACAAATAATCGTTTCAATCCCGTGCTATCTGCCGGAATCCGATGGAATATAAGCGAGGAGAATTTCATGCGCCGATTCGGCTGGTTATCTAACCTTACCTTAAAAGCTTCCTATGGAACACAGGGTAAAGCTCCGGATATTAGTCCTAACCTGATTGCCAATTTCAATATAGCCCCGGATATATTAACTGGAGAACAATATTTATCTATTAAAAATTTACCCAACAAAGATTTGAAATGGGAAAAAACACGTAGTTTCAACGGTGGTATCGAACTTTCCATTTTGGATAACCGGATATACGGAAGTATTGATTATTATTACAAGAAAACGATAGACGCCATCACTTATATGAACATTCCGATCGAAAACGGAACACCTAATATGGCCGTAAATAATGGAACAATTATCAATAAAGGTTACGATATATCTTTAACCGTTATCCCGGTAAACACGAAAGATTTCAGATGGAGTATTAACGCAACTTCCGGATTCAATCGTAACGAAATCAAAGATAACGAGGATAATATCACGTTGGAAAAAATTACAGATGGTAGTGTCATCATTGACGGATTCGCTCTAAACAGCTTCTGGTCTTTCCCATACATTGGCCTATCTGACAAAGGAACACCCAATTTTGCGATCATAGACCAGACTCCTGGAGTTAAAACAAAAGTAGAAACCGGAACCCTACTTGACTACATGGTGTATAGCGGTGTAAAAGATCCTATTTTTAGTGGAGGACTATCAACCTCGTTCCGGTACAAACAATTAACTCTCTCCGCTTCTTTCAATTTCCAATTAGGCCATCACAAGCGCTTAAACCCCTTTATGAAAAGCCAGTCAAACGGTGGTCGTGTCGGGCAATTACGTATACCCGATCCCGAAAAGAATGCAAGTACTCAATTAAATAAACGTTGGCGTCAAGCTGGAAATGAAAAATACACGGATATACCCGCCATTTTAGCTAGCGATGAAGATCTTAGCCAATATTTACCAGACAATTCATTGTCATTAAGTAGCTCAGGAGAAATTTACCGCTATCAAATGTACAATTTATCAGACCTACGAGTAGTAAAGGCCGACCACTTGAGATGTAATAGCATTTGCTTGGCATACGATCTACCTAAAAATCAATTAGATAAGATAAAACTTACAAATCTGACATTTGCATTAACGGTAACAGATCCTTTCATTATTAAAAGTAAAAAACTTGGTAAACAAGACCCGGAAACACTCAGCACAAGTGCCACCAGCGTTATTCCGGTAGTCGATCGTCAACGTAAGTTTTCATTAAGTATAAGCCTTGGTTTTTAATCCCAAACACGACAAAGTATGAAAAATATCATAAAAAAAAGCATCATAATTCTATCAATTATCGGGTTGTGTTCTTGTAATGATTTCCTGAAAGAAACATCCCAAGACGAAGTAATTCCATCGACAATTGAAGACCTAGACCAATTACTAGCTTATGAAGGCTATCCCCGTTATGAAACCCAATTAATGCCTTTTCTGGATTTGCTTGACGATGATGTAACCCAGTACATTACCAACAATAGTCAGAAAACGATCGTAACGAAGTACAGTCCCCTATATTTATGGGGAGGCCGCACCGCAACAACTAACGAAACGATGTTCGAAGACTACATAAACTTGACGAATCCTACAGATAATAGCCCTATTATCGAGGTTGACTCATACGAAAAATTCTACAAAATGATTGCAGGATGTAATGTAGTCATAGATATGATAGGAGATGTTGACGGGGAAGAGAAGACGAAAAAACGCGTTGAGGGGGAAGCTCGCATTTTACGGTCGTTCTATT
>DYVS01000205.1:0-4783 GCA_020743075.1 Butyricimonas virosa
GTTTCCATTTACAAATTAGTATTTCTAATCCCAAGTTTCAAATTCTCAGTATAGACACAAAAATAATCAGAATATGATAATTTACAACTTATAATTCTTTCAATTCTTAATTGTTTCGTATCTTTACGGCAAGAAATTATAATAACCATATCCATTATGACTGAGAAAAAGTGTCAGTTGACAGAAAAACTGAGGAACTATGTTTATCGTTACGGGACCGAATTATCGGACGATAAATTGAAGCAAATGGGAACTTCTCTTGAGGAGATTAACGAGAATTTCTCAGACATGGAAGACATCGCGAAGAGTATCTTCGAGCAAGAGCGTATCGCTTTTGAAACGATATTCAAAGAATACGATTTCGATGGATGGAATGCGATTGACATTTTACTACTGGTTGGAAATGAAATCCATCGGCGCTTTTTTAACGTGTCACCTTCCGTCAGCTACAAATTAGCCGAAGCATTCCCGGAACTCTTTGAACAGCACAAGCAAGAACGTTCCAATTTTATCTACGAGAAAATTAAAATTAATATCGAGAAGGGTATGCAACAAGGTATGTATAAAAACGACGTATCAAGTGAAATGGTTGCCCGCATGTATATTGCCAAACTGAATGATATTCACAATCAAGAAATCTATCCTCCCGAAGTCTTTGATTTCGCTACAATTTTCAACAATTTGATTGACGGGGTAATCAAAACCATCACGAACGAAGATGGATGGCAATATTACAAACAGCGTAAACAACTGTACAGCGTATTAAGTTTTAACAGGTAAAAAGAAAATAATGAGTGTAAAATATCAAATCGATGACATCGATCGCAAGATCTTGTCTCATCTTGTAAAAAATGCAAGAATTCCCTTTTTGGAAATAGCCCGGGAATGTGGCATATCCGGAGCCGCTATCCACCAACGCGTGAAAAAGATGGAAGATTCCGGTATTATCGAAGGTTCCCGTTTTATCGTGAAACCCGATGCGCTTGGTTTTGGAGTATGCGCTTTTATCGGGGTTATCCTTGACCACGCTCACACCTACAAGACTGTCGTGAAAGAGATTGAAAGCATCCCGGAAGTTACAGAATGTCACTTCATCACGGGCGGCTTTACCTTCTTGATTAAATTAAGATGCAACGATCACCAGCACTTGATGGATATTCTGATCAACACGTTACAAAACATCCCCGGTATCGCTAAAACCGAAACATTCATCTCTTTGGATCAGCTTATCGAGAAACAGATTGCCCTATCCCCACAGGACAAGTAGTTTTAGATTAAATCAAACTGTCATATTTTTCTTCTTCCTGGATAGTTTTGGGGCAATCACTTTCAATACTCCAGGAAGTACTTTTACCTTTACCGGAGATTCCAAAATATACGGGTCTCCATCAATATGGGCTTTATTCAAGTCACCTTCCAAAATAGCCTCTTTGCATTGGATTTCGCTAAAATAAGGAAGCCGAGCGATCTTGGAATTCATAAAGCAATAGAGGAAACGAGGTATTTGATAATATTTCGGCCTCTTTAAAATACAAACATCAACCAACCCGTCCCGTAACGAGGCTTTTGGGGCAATCGAGGCATTATTCCCATACTGGGAACTATTAGCAACACTCAAAACGAAGCAATCTTCCTCCCACGTTTTCCCGTCTATATGAAACACGTAACGCTTACTGGGATAACGAAACCACATATGTATGATTGAATAGATGTAAGAGAATATACCCCGGATCTTCATCCTACTAAAAAAGTGAGCCACTTCGGCATCAAAGCCGAAACCACTCACGTTCAACGAGTAATGGCCATTAATCTCCACGACATCAATATCTGTGGTTTCACTTTTCAAAATCTGTTTCAACGCTTTATTCATCATCTGGGAAAAACCTAAATGACGGGCAAAGCCGTTACCACTCCCCAAAGAGATCACACCAAAAGCAATTCCCGTATTTATCAAGGCAGTACCGATTTCATTTACCGTACCATCTCCACCTGCCGCAATGATATGCGTATAATTCTGATGCTTGGCCTGCTCCACGATCTCTTTCGCGTGCCCGGCATATTCCGTGAAACGTATATTGTATTCAATATCCTTGTACGCCGCAATATGCCTTATCCGGTAAGGAATCTCCCAACCCAAACCAAACCCCGATATAGGATTCACGATAAACAATATTCGATAATGAACCACGTGTTAATTTTAGATTTAATGATTTCAAATTTTAGATTCTGGCAACCAAACTGCCACTAGCATAGCGCCCCGCAGGGGTCCACAGACCTTATAGATGTTATGGACCTTATGCCCCTCCCATTTTCAATTACTAATTGTCTTTTCGTCCGATTCCGTAATACATATAACCGAATTCTTTCATCTGTTCCGGGCTGTATATATTTCTTCCGTCAAATATAATTTTATGCTTTAATGCCTTTTCGATAAAAGTAAACTTGGGAATCTTGAATTCGGCCCATTCCGTCACCACGATCAAGGCATCGGCATCAGTTAACGCATCGTACATATTATCCGCGTATTCGATACAATCCCCAATCCGTCTCTTACACTCTTCCATGGCCACCGGATCAAATCCCCGTACCACGGCCCCGGCTTCCACCAATTTATCAATCAACACCAATGAAGGTGCTTCCCGTAAATCATCCGTACCCGGTTTAAACGATAAGCCCCACATGGCAAAACGTTTTCCTGTCAAATCCGTCCCGAAGTGTGAAGTAATTTTCCGGAACAAAACGCTTTTTTGTTTCTCGTTCACCCGCTCCACCGCTTTCAGTAACTCCAAGCTATGTCCATGATCATCCCCCGTACGAATCAACGCTTTCACGTCCTTCGGAAAACAAGATCCCCCGTAACCGCACCCGGCATTCAAGAACTTCTTCCCGATACGGGAATCACTACCGATGCCTTTCTTCACGGCCTCCACGTCAGCCCCGACAATTTCGCACAAATTAGCGATGTCATTCATAAACGAAATACGGGTAGCCAACATCGAGTTCGCCGCATATTTAGTCATTTCCGCCGACAATATATCCATGAAATAGATCGGCGTGTTATTCAATATAAAAGCATGATATAAACGTTCCATGACCCGACGAGCACGATCACTCTCCACCCCGATCACCACACGGTCCGGAGAAATGAAATCATTCACCGCATCTCCTTCTTTCAGGAATTCCGGGTTAGAAGCCACGTCAAATGCCACCTCTACACCTCGTTTTTCCAAAGCAGCCCGGATCACACCCTTTACCTTGTAATTCGTTCCCACGGGTACCGTTGATTTCGTCACCACGACAATATAATCATTGATAATCTCCCCGATTTCACGAGCCACATCCAGCACGTAATGCAGGTCGGCGCTTCCATCTTCATCAGGCGGGGTTCCCACGGCTATAAAAACAGCATCCGCATCCTTCAATGCCTCTCGCAACGAAGTAGTGAAAAAGAGGCGTCCATCTTCCCGGTTCCGGGTAACCAATTCTGCCAGTCCCGGTTCATAAATAGGCATACCCCCATTATTCAACAATTCGATCTTGGCATTGTTAACATCTACACACGTTACCGTTACCCCCGTTTCCGCTAAACACGTTCCGGACACAAGTCCTACATAACCGGTTCCAACAACAGCTATTCTCATATTATCTATTTTATCTCCCTAATTAGGGTCCAGTTTTTCACTTTCGCAAAAATATAAATTTAAAATGAACAATAAGTTCCTATACCGTTTTTTTATTTAATTTTGCCTTAACGATAAAATAAACATTAGCAGCATGAAAAAAAGAATTTTTCTTTTTCCTTTACTATTACTGATGATCACGATCCTTTCGTGCAAAGATAAAACCAAGGAACAAAGCAAGCTAGAGTATAGCAAATACATTTCCGGTTTTACACAGGGAATGATAAAATCTTCCGACCCGATCTATGTTCGGTTGGAAAATAACGTTCTACAGGCAGGGGACAGTCTTCCCACGCAGATCGAAAAACTATTAAAGATCTCCCCGAAAGCAGAGGGAACCGTATCTCTACGGGACGGTAACATTATCGAGTTTACCCCCACCAAGCCTCTAAAAAACGGGCAAACATACGACATCAGTCTCTACCTGGATAAACTCGGCAAAGTTCCTTCCGACTTGTCAACCTTCCGTTTCAGTGTGAAAGTCCTTCCTCTCGTGTTTGCCTTCCAAGAAGGTAGCTTGAACATCGACCCCACGGATAACAACAGATTTTCCTACCGGGCCTCCATCACAAATTCGGATGCCGTACCCCCTACCGAAATAGAGCTACTCGTGAAAGCGACAATCAATGGCTTGTCCCACAAACTAGAATGGGAACACACACCCTACATCCACTACTTCACCATCCCGGACATCAGCCGGACAGATGAAACACAATCACTGAAATTAAGTTTCGATAAAAAGGTAAAGAACGGTAACGACCTTATTGTGGAGATCCCAAGTTCGAAAGTATTCTCCATACTGGAAATCAAAGCGAGCGATGAAAATTCCCAGACCATAGACATCACCCTTTCCGATAACGTGGATGTCACCCAAGATTTACAAGGATTAATCACCGTAGATGGAGTGAATCGCTTGAATTTTAATGCGCAAGGAAACATCATTCGAGTATATTCCAACGAACGGGATAAAATGCAAGGTGTCGTTCAGGTAAATATCTATAAAGGCATCAAAAACTCATTCGGTGAAAAATTGAAATCGGATGCCACCTATAACGTCAGTTTCGCTTCTGCCAAACCCGCCGTTGCCTTCATTGGCGAGGGAA
>DYVS01000206.1:0-13207 GCA_020743075.1 Butyricimonas virosa
AAAAGACAGTTTCAAAACACGAGGCAACGGGTATGCCTATACCTTCCGGGGAATACACCACCTGTTACGCATCGACTTTATTCTTTATTCCAAAGAGTTTAAATGTATAGACTATTATTCGCCCGAAAAAGAATGGAGTGATCACAACCCGATTATTAGCGAATTCTATCTAAAATAACAATCATGACACAATTTCTTCAATACTTATTCTGGATTTCCATCATTATCGTATTCTATACATATATCGGGTACGGAATCCTATTATACATCCTTGTCAAGATCAAAGAAAAATTCCACCCGAAACAGACGTTAACGCTCCCGGTTCCTCTTCCCGATGTTACGCTTCTTATAGCAGCTTACAACGAAGAAAAGATCGTCAAAGCAAAAATGGATAACTGTGAGACTCTCGATTACCCGAAGGACAAGTTACACGTGATCTGGGTTACCGATGGTTCCACCGATTCCACGAACACGCTATTGGCCGTGTACCCGAAGGTAACGGTTCTCTTTTCCCCCGAACGTAGAGGAAAAACAGCTGCCTTGAACCGGGCCATACCATATATTAAAACGTCATACACCATTTTCACGGATGCCAACACGATGCTCAACGTGGAGTCAATAAAAGAAATTATGACTTGTTTCACCGAACCTAAAACGGGATGCGTGGCCGGAGAAAAGCGTATCGAAAACAAGGATAAAGACAACGCAGCTTCAGGTGGAGAAGGTTTTTACTGGCGCTACGAATCAAAATTAAAAGCGTGGGATTCCAAGTTATACTCGGCAGTAGGAGCTGCCGGAGAATTATTCGCCATTCGCACGGAATTATTCAACCCCATGCCCGAAGACACTTTACTAGATGATTTTATACTCTCGCTTCGAATTGCCATGCAAGGGTACAAAATTGCCTATTGCGACAAGGCCTATGCCATTGAATCCGGCTCCGCAGATATGCACGAAGAACAAAAACGCAAAGTACGCATTGCAGCAGGGGGATTACAATCTATCGCACGGTTAAAAGGGCTACTCAACCTGTTCAAATACGGCACTCTCTCCTTTCAATATATATCACATCGGGTACTACGCTGGTCGGTTACTCCCGTCCTATTATTCCTGCTATTCCCGTTAAATTTAATTCTCGTCATGATACAGGGAACATCCCTCTATAAAATCATATTCATCTTACAAGTTATCTTTTACGTTCTTGCTTGGCTCGGAGCTATTATGGCCAAAAAACAGATAAAAATAAAGATTCTGTTTATCCCTTACTACTTCACATTTATGAATTTAAACGTGTTGAAAGCATTTTTCTATCTGAAAAGACAGAAAGGTAAAGGAACTTGGGAAAAAGCGAAAAGAGGGTAACAATTACAACTGAGACTTAAAATAATCTATCGTTTTCAACAACCCATCCCGCAAAGGGATCATCGGTTGCCAGCTTAACTTTGTTTTGGCTAACGTTATATCCGGTCTACGCTTTCTAGGATCATCTTCCGGTAGTGTTCCAAACACGATTCGAGACTTTGACCCTGTCAACTCCAGCACCAAATTCGCCAGTTCCAACATCGTGAATTCCCCTGGATTCCCAAGATTCACAGGACCGGAAAACTCATCCTCCGTAGCCATCATTCTAATCATACCATCGATTAAATCATCCACGTATTGAAAACTTCGTGTCTGGGTTCCATCACCATAAATCTCAATATCTTTTCCCTGTAAAGCATTCACGATAAAATTCGACACCACACGCCCATCATTTTGAGCCATACGAGGTCCGTAAGTATTAAATATACGAATAATTTTCACCACGACCCCGGCCTGACGGTGATAATCCATGCACAATGTCTCCGCACATCTCTTTCCTTCATCATAACAGGAACGAAGTCCGACAGGATTCACGTTTCCCCAGTATTCTTCAGTTTGCGGATGTTTCACGGGATCGCCATAAACCTCACTCGTTGATCCCTGTAACAACTTAGCCCCAACACCTTTCGCCAGCTCCAACATATTTACCGCACCAAAAACAGAGGTATTTATAGTTTTTATCGGGTCATATTGATAATGTACCGGAGATGCCGGACAAGCCAAATTATAAATCTCATCCACCCCCTTCATATAAGGCCAGATAATATCCCGTTCTTCCAATTCAAAGTTAGGATTGCCTACCAAATGTTGAATATTTTTCTTCGAACCGGTAAAAAAGTTGTCTAAACAAATCACATAATTACCTGATTCCATCAATCGATCACATAAATGTGACCCTAAAAAACCAGCTCCGCCAGTCACTAATACACACTTCATAATTCACCTCTATTATTTATACAAACATATAAAAAAATATTCGGAAATCACACTAATTAGTATGATTTCCGAATATTTATATTTACAGGAATAATTAGAAAAAATATCAGTACATCTGATTCAACTGCTCTTTAATCTTATCACTCGTGATATAGTCATCGAAATCCATTCGCTTGTCTATCATTCCGTTAGGTGTCAATTCTATAATCCGGTTACAAACGGTTTGGATAATCTCATGATCATGAGAATTCATTAAAACGATTCCTTTAAACGCCACCAATGTATTATTAAAAGCCTGAATGGACTCCAAATCCAAGTGATTCGCCGGAGAATCCAATAACAAGACATTCGCATTTGTCAACATCATCTTGGCTATCATACAACGCATCTTCTCTCCCCCAGATAAAACTTTCACCCGCTTGTAGATGTCCTCCCCGGAAAATAACATTTTCCCGAGGAATCCTCTTAAAAACGTTTCACTTGTATCTGCCGAGTACTGTCCTAACCACTCTACCAAAGTCATATCCGTTTGGAAATAAGCTGAATTATCCAATGGAAGATAGGCATTTGTGATCGTTACTCCCCACGTAAAACTACCGGTATCCGGTTTTTCATTCCCTGTAAGGATCTCCAACAAGGCAGTCATCGCTCTCGGATCACGTGACAAAAAGGCAATTTTATCCCCTTTCTCTACGGTAAACTCCACATCACGGAATAAGGTCTGTCCTTCGATAGATTTACTCAAATTACGAACATCCAAAATCCGGTCACCCACTTCCCGTTCCGGGGTAAAGATAATCCCGGGGTATTTTCGGGTAGAAGGTAAAATCTCCTCTACATTCAATTTCTCTAACATTTTCTTACGACTCGTGGTTTGCTTTGACTTTGCCACGTTAGCACTAAAACGAGAAATAAACTCTTGTAACTCCTTCTTCTTCTCCTCAGCTTTTTTATTCTTAGCCTGGGCCTGACGCAAAGCTAGCTGGCTTGACTCATACCAAAAACTATAATTACCGGCAAATAACTGAATCTTACCAAAATCAATATCTACCGAGTGCGTACACACGGAATCCAAGAAATGGCGATCATGCGATACCACTAAAACCGTATTCTCGTAATTGGCCAGATAATTCTCCAACCACATAACCGTCTCCAAGTCCAAATCATTCGTGGGCTCGTCCAATAACAAATTATCCGGTTTCCCGAACAAGGCCTGAGCTAACAAAACCCGTACTTTCTGCTTTCCACTTATATCTTTCATCAAGGAATAATGCAAATCTTCCTTGATACCTAATCCACTCAACAAGTTCGCCGCATCACTCTCCGCATTCCATCCGTCCATACCGGCAAACTGCTCTTCCAGTTCGGCAGCCCGAATCCCATCCTCATCCGAGAAATCCTCCTTCATGTATATCGCATTCTTCTCCTGCATCACCTTCCACAAAGAGGAGTGTCCCTGTAACACGGTATCCAAAACCGTACACTCGTCATAAGCAAAGTGGTCCTGTTTCAATACAGACAACCGTTCTCCCGGTCCGAACATCACGGTTCCTCGCGTTGGCTCCAAATCGCCACTCAATATTCTCAAGAACGTAGATTTCCCGGCACCATTAGCACCTATTACGCCATAACAATTTCCCGGTGTAAACTTCAAATTCACATCCCGGAACAAAGTTCTCTTCCCAAACTGAATCTCTAAATCCGAAACTGTAATCATTATTTATCTTTTTCTAAAAACGCCCGCAAAGATACACGTTAAAAAGTTGCCATGCAACTTTTTAATGCTTCTCTCCAATCCCGGATCTCCAAATCGAAAGCCTCCTTAATTTTTGTCTTATCCAAAACTGAATAAGCAGGTCTTTTTACTTTAGAAGGATATTCCTCCGTTGTCACCGGATTTACTTTACAATTTGCCCCTGCAAGCGTCACGATTTCTTTGGCAAAATCATACCACGTACAAGCTCCTTCATTCGTAAAGTGATACACGCCCTCCAATTCTGGGAGATCATCCCGTTCAATAATGCTAATAATAGCCTCGGCCAGATCTCCGGCATACGTCGGCGTTCCCCACTGATCGTTTACCACGTTCAACTCGTCCCGTTCTGAAGCTAAACGGGATATTGTTTTAACAAAATTATGTCCATACCCGGAATACAGCCAAGCCGTACGGATAATAATATACAGACATCCCGATTTTTTGATTGCCTGTTCTCCTTCCAATTTTGTTCTCCCGTACACGCTCTGCGGATTTGTAGCATCTTTTTCCGTGTAAGGATGATCCGATGTCCCGTCAAACACGTAATCTGTCGAGATATGAACCAGCAGACAATCCAATTTCACGGCAGCATTGGCCAAGTTAGCCACGGCATCACGATTCAATTTCATCGCTTTTTCCTCATCGTCTTCCGCTTGGTCGACAGCCGTGTATGCGGCACAATTAATGATCGTGTCAATATCATGTGTCTCAATAAAGGCACATATCGCCTTAAAATTCGTTATATCCAATTCTTCAACATCCGTGTAAAACACGTCATCCAGCAAAGAAAAGCTACGATTTCTCAGCTCCGTACCTAATTGTCCATTCGCACCCGTGATCAATATATTCGCCATATATAATTTTAGATTTATGATTTTAAATTTATGATTTCTCTCCTCAAACCCCACACACTTTAGACTCCTTATGAACTCACGGACTCTTTATCATATTTTTCGAATTCAGAATTTCGACTAACAAACTCAGGTACAATATCCTTCATCATCTTCACCATATCCGGGATATTTACCCTAGCAGCCAATTCATTCAATTTATTCAATTCATTCACGACATCAAAATAATTATACTCCCGGACTTTCGCTACCCGAATTTTATTATGAGCGGTCGGCAAGGTGTTCTCCTTGTTACTTAACAACTCTTCGTATAGCTTCTCTCCCGGTCTTAACCCCGTGTAGATAATGGAAATCTCCTTATCCGGATCAAATCCCGATAATTCAATCATCCGTCTTGCCATATCGGCAATCTTCACGGGACGTCCCATCTCGAAAATATAAATCTCACCTCCCATTCCCATCGTTCCGGCTTCCATCACCAAACGACAAGCTTCCGGGATCGTCATGAAATAACGAATAATATCCGGATGAGTCACCGTAACAGGTCCCCCATTGCGAATCTGTTCACGGAATCTCGGAATTACCGAACCGTTAGATCCTAACACGTTCCCAAAACGGGTCGTGATAAAACGGGTGGTTCCTACTTGCAAACCATCCCGAATGGCCACACTTAAACTTTGTACGTATATCTCGGCCAAGCGCTTGGAGGCCCCCATGATATTCGTCGGGTTAACCGCCTTATCCGTGGAAACCATAACAAAACGCTCCACCCCATATTTCACGGCATGATCCGCAACATTCATCGTCCCAAACACGTTCACCCGCACGGCTTCACAGGGATTCGATTCCATCAAGGGCACGTGCTTGTAAGCTGCCGCATGGAATACCACTTGAGGATGATAATTACGGAACACAAAATCCATTCGATCAAGAGATCTCACGTCCCCAATCACAGGCACAAAAGGAGTCTTCGGAAACTTATCCGTAAATTCCAACTGGATATTATGCATTGGAGTTTCAGCCGAATCCAGAAATATCAATTGCTTGATATTGAAACGTGTCAATTGACGACATAACTCACTCCCGATAGAACCTGCAGCACCTGTTACCATGACAACTTTCCCTTCCAATCCTTCCGCAATCTCCTTCATGCTAATCTTTATCTCGTCACGCCCAAGCAATTCTTCCAAACGGATTTCCTTCATTTGCGGGCGCGGCAACTGCCCATCACTCATCTCCTCCACGGAAGGCAATACCAACATTTCCAACTCCAATTTCTGACAATAACGCACTAATCGTTTTTGTTCCTCCTGAGCGGTCCGATAATTCGGGAACACGATTCCATCAACCCGCAAACGCTTTACCAACCGGTTAAATCCTTCTTCTCCCGTGATAAAATATACCGATTCACCGGATAACCGGTAATGCTTATATCTTTTTCCGATAGTCAAATACCCCGTTACCTTGTAAGATGGCAGAAAACTGTTAGAAACTGCCGTACTGAGGGAGGCAGAACAATCATCCATCCCGAAGATCAACACCCGCTTTTGTTCTCCATGTAAACGGACTTTCAAAAAGTCATACAAGCTCACTAACACCACTCGCACGGAAACCAACACTACGGTAGTTGTCATCATGTCCAACAAAGCCCCTAAAATCAATCTCTCATTAGATACCTGCGGGTAGAATACATGAATCAAAGGGTAAAGAATAATCACTTTCAATGCCATCGCTATCCCCAAACGCCAAGTTTCCCGTAATGTGGTGAAACGCATCACGACACGATGAGCATGTAATATGGCAAACGCCAAAGCACTAATGACCGCCGCCAATAATGCCAAATATGCAACCCACGACCAAACAACAAGTTCTTCCCTGACAAACCGGATAAGCCAGTAAGCAAAAACCGTTACCAAAGTTGAAAGCACAACGTCAATTCCCATCACAATCCAGCGACTCAGGTATCTCGTGTGTACAATCTTGGTAGCTAATCCATTTGGTCCCAATAAATAATTTTTCATTTAATTCCTTTTTACAACAATATCGCATCCCGCAACCTCGGATGCTTTTTATCCTTCTCCGACAATATAATATCCTTTAACGGCAATCTCCAATCTATTCCTAAATCCGGATCATCGTAACAAATCGCCCCTTCATAATCTGGAGCGTAATACTCGTCACACTTGTACTGAAATATCGCTTCCTCACTCAAAACCGCAAATCCATGCGCAAATCCCTTCGATAAGAACAACTGCAATTTATTCTCTTCACTCAGCTCCACGGCAACATACTTCCCAAAAGTCGGTGAACCTCTACGAATATCCACGGCAACATCCAAAACTCGACCTTTCACCACTCTCACCAGTTTCGCCTGCGTATATGGAGGTAATTGATAATGTAATCCTCGTAAAACACCGTACTTGGATTTAGATTCATTATCCTGCACAAATACCGTTTTACTTACCTTCTCTTCAAAATGTTTTAAAGAAAAACTTTCGAAAAAATATCCCCGATCATCACCGAATACTCGCGGTTCAAGTATAAAAACACCTTCTATTTCAGTCTCAATAACCTTCATTATAATTGAAAATTGAAAATTAAAAATTGAAAATATACCATCAGGTACAATTTCATACCTCAATTTACAGATTATACATTGATTCGTAATACTTCATATATTCCCCACTCGTCACGTTATCCAACCAATCCTGATTCTCCAAATACCATTTTACCGTTTTTTCAATCCCCTCCTCGAACTGCAGGGAAGGCTCCCAACCCAACTCTTCATGCAATTTAGTGGAATCAATAGCGTAACGCAAATCGTGACCGGCCCGGTCTGTTACATACGTGATCAGTTTCTCGGAAGTTCCTTCCGGACGGCCTAATAAACGATCAGTAACCTTGATCATGACCTTAATCAGATCAATATTCTTCCATTCGTTAAACCCGCCTATATTGTAAGTGTCCCCCACTTTACCTTTATGGAATATCAAATCAATTGCCCGTGCATGATCCTCCACGAACAACCAATCCCTCACATTCTCTCCCGTTCCATACACCGGAAGTGGTTTATTATGACGAATATTGTTTATAAACAACGGGATTAATTTCTCCGGGAACTGGTAAGTTCCGTAATTATTAGAACAATTAGAAATTTTCACGGGTAAACCGTAAGTATCATGATAAGCTCTCACGAAATGATCGGAAGAGGCTTTCGACGCCGAATAGGGAGAATGAGGATCATATTTTGTGGTCTCCAAAAAGAAACCTCCATCTGGTTGCAAAGAACCATACACTTCATCCGTTGAAACATGATAAAACAATTTTCCGTCAAAATTACCCTCCCAAGCCAATTTAGCAGCTTGCAACAAACTTAACGTTCCCATTACGTTTGTCTGGGCAAAAGAAAACGGATCTTTAATAGATCGATCCACGTGACTTTCTGCTGCCAAATGGATTACCCCATCTATTTCATATTCTGCAAAAACCTCACGCATTTTCTCAAAGTCACAAATATCCGCTTTCACGAACTTGTAATTCGACATGTTCTCAATATCCTTCAAATTCGCTAGGTTACCCGCATAGGTCAACTTATCTAAATTGACAATACGATATTCCGGATACTTGTTTACCATTAGCCGAACCAGATGCGAACCGATAAACCCGGCTCCGCCAGTGATTAATAAATTTTTCATTCTTCAAAATTTAGTTTCAAGTTTACAGGTTACAAATTGCAGGTTGTAAAATCCAAGCAGGTAATTAATTTATAGTACCCTTAGAATAAAACCATACAATCGGACAATAACCCATTTACCTTTATTTTGTATATATATTTCAAGCCCTTAGCCAAATACAGCAGACTCATATTCCTCTGCTATTATTCATCACAGAAACCGCCGCCAATCTAATCTTATCATTAAACCCATAATCCTTCACGTCAGCAGTATACAAGTAAACCTGATTTACTAACAATCGGGCATTCTGCCAAATCTTAAAATCCTCCAAACACCTGACCGTTCCCATAACCTAGAAATAACTTGTAATCTGCCAACCTGCAACTTATTGAAATTACTGCAGTAATTTCAATAAATACTGCCCATACTGGTTTTTAATCATCGGTTGCGCTACTGCCCTCAACCGATCCGCATCAATCCATCCCTTCATATAGGCAATCTCCTCAAGACAAGCGATCTTTAATCCTTGACGTTTTTCGATAACTTCCACAAAGTTAGAGGCCTCAGCCAATGAATCATGAGTCCCTGTATCCAACCAAGCAAATCCACGTCCTAATAACTGAACTTTTAAATCGCCAGCCTCCAAAAAGGTCTGATTCACAGAAGTAATTTCCAACTCCCCGCGAGCAGACGGTTTTATCTCTTTAGCAACACGAACCACTTCGTTCGGATAAAAATACAACCCGACCACTGCATAATTCGATTTCGGACTCTTCGGTTTTTCTTCAATACTCAGCACATTCCCGTCTTGATCGAATTCGGCCACCCCGTAACGCTCCGGATCATTTACCCAATAACCGAAAACAGTTGCTTTATCCTCTCCTTCTGCGGCTCTCACGGCATCTAACAACATTCCTGTAAAATGTTGTCCATAAAAAATATTATCCCCCAACACCAAGCAAACCGAATCATTTCCGATAAACTCTTCCCCGATAATAAATGCCTGTGCTAACCCATCCGGGCTAGGTTGTTCTGCATACGTGAAATGAACCCCGTAATCGGAGCCATCACCGAGTAAACGCTCGAAACCCGGCAAATCTTGCGGGGTTGAAATAATTAAAATATCCTTGATTCCCGCCAGCATCAATACTGAAATGGGATAATATACCATCGGCTTATCATATATCGGCAATAACTGCTTTGATACGCCTTTCGTAATTGGATATAACCTGGTCCCGGATCCACCGGCTAATACAATTCCTTTCATATCATTAAATTCTGACGCGAAGTTATCATTTTATTTATAGGCTCCAGTATTTCATCAGGTGAATTTTCCCCCTGTAAATTCCTTTTATATCTCCTAATACAGCGTGTTCGTATGTCAATCCCCGGAAATACCCCTCGTCCAGATCCATATACTCCTTATGCGCTACTGCCACGATAACTGCATCATAATTTGCCCGTGGTTTCTCAATCAACTTAAAACCGTATTCGTGCATCACTTCTTCGGAATCTGCATTCGGGTCCGTGACATCCACATCCACGCCAAAATCTTTCAATTCGTTCACTATATCCGCAACTTTCGAATTCCGAATATCCGATACATCCTCTTTAAACGTAACCCCCATAACCAACACTCGAGCACCCAGAATATTCTTTCCCATCCCGATCATCTTCTTCACAATCTTCTTGGCTATATATCCTCCCATCGAGTCATTTACAAACCGCCCGGCATTAATCATTTGCGGATGATACTTCAACTCTTTTGCCTTATGTACCAAGTAATATGGATCTACCCCGATGCAATGTCCTCCCACTAAACCGGGATAAAACTTCAAAAAATTCCATTTCGTCCCCGCAGCCTCCAGTACGTCATACGTGTTGATACCAATACGGCTGAAAATAATGGATAACTCGTTCATCAGAGCTATATTCACATCCCGTTGTGTATTTTCAATAATCTTCCCTGCCTCGGCCACCTTAATACTCGGAGCCCGATGTACTCCCGGTTTCACTACTAACTCGTAAACCTTAGCCACCGTTTCCAAGGTCTCTGCATCACATCCTGAAACAATCTTTACCGTGTTAGCCAACGTATGAACCTTGTCGCCCGGATTAATACGTTCTGGAGAATAACCGATCTTAAAATCAATTCCAACTTTCAGTCCGGATACTTCTTCCAACACCGGAACACAATCTTCTTCCGTACAACCCGGATAGACCGTAGATTCATAAACTACGTAATCTCCCCTCTTTAAGGCCATTCCCACCGTACGGGATGCCGCCAACAGGGGTTTCAAATCCGGTTGATTAAACTTATCTATCGGGGTCGGAACCGCCACGATAAAAAACGACGCTTCCCGTAACTCATCCACGGAAGAAGTAAAATAAATATCGCTATTCTCAAATGCTTTCGGCTCCAACTCATTACACGGATCAATTTTCTCTCGCATCTTTGCCAACCGTTCCTCATTAATATCAAAACCGATCACGGAAATCTTCTTGGCAAACTCCAATGCTATCGGTAACCCGACATACCCCAACCCGACTAATGCTAACTTTGCCTTTTTATTTAGTAACTTATTATACATACGTAATAATTTAAAATTTAGAGTTTAGAATTTAGAATGAAACCAAAAGCAACAGTTTGTGCGGCTGGAGTCTAAAATCTAAAATCATTAAATCTAAAATTAATCCAGCCTATCTTCCGGCCCCAAAGGACGGTACGGTCCATCTTTCACTTCAAAAATCACGGTTCCTTTCTCCACGACTTCCAACGTGTGCCATTGCCCGGCAGGTATATGAATACCATATTCACCTTTCAACGGATTCAAGGTCACGGACTCGGTCACCCGCTTGTCATCATCATAAAAAAACACGTTAATTTCACCGCGCAACACAATATAAGTCTCTGCAGTAAAACAATGTCTATGCACAGGTAATTCAGTCCCCGGCTCCAGAGCATTCAACAAGCGTTGAGCATTTGCCTCCAACGTATCGTGAAAATTATAATTCATCCTCAAACGCGGACTCTCTGTAGCTTGCCGAGAAACCTCATCTAACAACCCATTATCAATAATCTTCATTTTCCCTTTATTTTTAGTTTTTACCCCTTAGTTTTTAACTTTTATCTTTTATCATCTTCCCCAACCGAAAGGATGTTTTACCAATGGTAATTTTGCCAAGGGATGATAATCCCCTTTTAAACCAATTGGGGTTGCGTGTCGAATATCATGAACAATCCCGATACAATTACGGGCTTCTTCTATACGGAACCCTTCTCCTGCCAAAATTTTCCGATAACTCTCAGTATGTAGTTCCGTGAATCCTTGACTAAATTCAAATTCCTCCCCCTCAATACGGATAGAACGATAAGTTCTTTTCTCCCCTTGCACGGCATTTTCCGGCAAATTGTCAGCATTTATACTCAAAAAATAACGTACACGAGCCTTTTCCAATCCCAAGAAACCGGCGACTCGGTCGTGAGTCATCACATGCACGATATTCTCCTTTACCGGACCAAAAATCCATGACAACATATCATAAAAATGGACCCCGATATTCGTGGCGACACCCCCACTCTTCCGCTCGTCCCCTTTCCAACTCGTGTAATACCAATTTCCACGAGAAGTAATATAAGTCAAATCCACGTCATACACCTTGTCTTTCGGTCCTTCCTCGATCTTCTTTTTCAGAGCTTTTATTGACTCATGTAAACGCAGTTGCAGGATCGTGTACCCTTTATGTCCAGTCTCTTTCTCCACGTCCTCCAATGCATCTATATTCCAAGGATTCAATACTAATGGTTTCTCGCAAATCACATCAGCCCCCAAACGCAAACCATAACGGATATGAGCATCGTGCAAATAATTCGGCGTACAGATTGATACCATGTCCACCCGTTCGTCTGTCTTCTTCAATTTTGAACAATGACGATCGAACAACTCCATCTCCGTGAAAAAAGAACAATTCGGGAAATAACTGTCCATGATGCCCACGCTGTCAAACTTATCATAAGCAGCTACCAACTGATTCCCCGTGTCTTTTATAGCTCGCAAATGCCTTGGAGCTATATATCCTGCCACGCCAATAATTGCAAAATTCTTCATATCCATTTTATTAATTCTTTACTCACGTCTACCTTTGGGTCAAATTAAAAATTTGAACTTCAAAAATATAACATTAATACTTTACATCAAACGAAAGAAGGACGAAATTCGAAGTTATTTTTCCTTCGTACATTTCAATGCCTCGTACAAAACTTCTATCGGATGCAATGCCTGTTTCCCTGTACCATCCTTTATTTGTTGTCGGCAACTCGTTCCCGGGGCTGAAATACAAACATTCTCCCCAGCACCTCTCACGGCTGGAAACAACACTTGTTCCCCGATTTTCATGGACAACTCGTAATGTTTTTTCTCGTACCCGAAAGCTCCCGCCATCCCACAACATCCGGAAGGAATAACCTCCACGCTATAATTCACTGGCAAAGATAACATTTCTCGAGAAGGCTCGACGGAAGCCAATGACTTTTGGTGACAATGCCCATGCAACATAATCTTCAACGGTTGATCAGTAAATTGTTCTGCCTGTATTCTTCCAGCACGAATCTCTCGGGTAAAAAACTC